>JAQULA010000179.1 GCA_028718845.1 Candidatus Omnitrophota bacterium | reverse complement strand
GGCAACGGGCTATGGTAATAGCCGTTATTCTGCTGTTTTTTTTCCGGCCGGTTATCAGTGAATCCTTTTTTTTAATGCCCCAGATCGGCTTCCAAATCGTTATCTTTCTGGTTTGGATTATCGGACTAAGTTATTCCCGGGACCGCGGGACCGCTAATTACCCGGGCATCCCTTCCGGGATGGACACCGCGGCCATAACCTTTATCTGTCTGCAGGGGGCCGGTTTTTTTTATTCGGTCAACCGCCAGGCCAGCCTGGATCAGATTCTTTACTGGAGTGCGCTTTATGGAATGTTCCGGATCACGGCCGGGCTGCCGCATGCCCGCCGGGTCACTACCATGCTGGTCGCGGCCATCAGCACCGCGGCGACGCTGGTCATCGGCTACGCGGTTTATCAGTATTATTACGGGTTCCCGGCAATGCGTGAATTTGTCGCCATGCACCCGGAATACGGGATCGCATCGCCGGAATTTTTACGCCGGATGTATTCCGATTTGGTTTTTTCCACTTTTTTATACCCGCCGACCCTGGCCGGATACATGGCCGTACTGTTCCTGTTCCTGTTCGGCGCCGGCGAATACTACCGGAGAACACGTGCCGATCGCGGGTTCCCGCCATGGCCGATATTTCTTTACGCGATAATGTTCAGCGTTATCCCGGTAATCATCCTTACCAAATCCAAGGGGGGGTGGATAGCCTTTATCTGCGGGCTGGCGGGACTATCGCTGATACTGGAGCGAAATAAACGCCGGAATGCCGGGATCGCCGTCGGTTTATCGATCCTTATCGTCAGCCTGGTCCTGTTGTTTTTTTCGAAAAAATTCCGGCTGCCCTCGCTGGAAAATTTTATGGCCTCATTCGCGGTACGCAAAGAATACTGGACCGCAGCCCTGGAAATGATACGGCAAAAGCCGTGCTTCGGTTTCGGCCCCGGAACGTTCAGCAGCATCTATCCGCACTTTAAAACACCCCTGGGCGAGGAAACCGTGGCGGCCCATAATTCTTTCCTGCAGCTCGGCGCCGAAACCGGCATCGTGGGATTAGTCGTATTCTTATGGTTTTGGGGGCTTTTTTTTGTCCACGGCTACCGGCTGATTCGCCAAGACTCCACGCCGCGGCGCTTTCTGCTGAGCGGAATATACGCCGCAATAATTGCTTTTTTTGTGCATAATCTGGTTGATTTCAGTTTTTCGGTCCAACAAACCGCGGTTACGGTTTTTGGTTTGGCCGGTTTTTTCTTTTATTTGTGCCCGGACACCCGCGGCGTCGAATCGCCCCCGGTCCGGACAACCGGGAAACGGACGGCGGCGGTTGCGTTATTGATCCTGGCCGTATGCCTGAGCTCGGCTCAGTACGCGGCAAAATATTTTTACCTCCAGGCTCAAACCGCGGCCGCGCAAAAAAATTTTGAAAAAGCATACCGGCTCGCCGGCTATTCCGCAGGGTTCGCTCCGCTGGCCGCGGAATACCGGTTTCATCTGGGGTTAATTCAGGAAGCGCGGGCCTGTGATAAAAGCATTTCCCCGGAAGAAAGAGATGAACTGCTCCGCCGGGCTATCGGATATTACCGCCGGGCGGTTGCCGGCAATGCTTACGCCCCGGTGTTCTACGAGCGTCTGGGTAATGCGCTTTTGGCCGTTCCCGGGCCGCGAGCGTGCGCCGAAGCCGGGGAAAATTTTCGCAAAGCGGTGGAAGCCTATCCGGCAAATCCGTATTACCATGAACAGCTCGCCCGCTTTTATGATATAATGAAACAACCGGATAAGGCCGAGCAGGCACGCCGGAGCGCCGCGGAATGCCGGCGTTATTATTTCCGCGGAACGCGCTGAAAACAAACCATGATAAAAAGGAGGGTAGGGAATGGCAAAAAGAATGGTAATACACGGACCAAATATTAATTTGCTGGGCAGCCGGGAACCAACGATATACGGCAACGCGACCTTGGATGAAATAAATCAAACCACACAGCAATGGGCGAGAAGAAGCGGGGTAACGGTTGAGCTGGTCCAATCCAATCATGAAGGCGAGATCGTCGACTGCATTGGCCGGGCAAAGAATGTGTTCGATGCGATCGTGATCAATCCCGCCGCCTATACCCATACCAGCGTTGCCATTCGCGACGCGATCAGCGCCGTGGGTATCCCGGCGATTGAGGTGCATCTTTCCAATATTTATTCCCGCGAGGAATTTCGCCACCATTCGCTTATCGCGCCCGTGGCTTACGGTCAGGTGTGCGGATTCGGTTCATTTAGTTACATCCTCGGCCTGGAAGCGGTTAAAAAAGTGATCCTCAAACAGTCATGACCCAGGAACGTATTCAGCGGTTGCGGGAATATTTAAAAACAAGCAATGCCGGGGCATATTTAGTATCGTTGCCGGCCAATATACGCTATCTAAGCGGGTTTACCGGTATGGACTGCCGGCTGCTCATTACCCGGAGGAAAAATTTCTTTCTCGGGGATTTTCGTTATATAACCCAAGCCCGGCAGGAACTGGACCCATCTTTTGAGATCCAGCAGGTTGATCACGGCTTCGGGACCTGCCTTTACCGCTTACTCGGAAAAACCAAATCCGCCGGCCTGTGTTTTGAGTCAAAACATACCAGTGTCTACGCTTATAATTCATTAAAAAATACGCTTAAGGGGATCCGCCTGCTGCCGGTAACCGACATCATTGAACAGCAGCGACAGGTTAAAACCGGGACAGAAATATCCGCAATCCGGACGGCCGCCGCAATTACCCGAAAAACGCTGAAGGCGATTCAGCCGCTTATCCGCCCGGGAGTAACGGAATACGCCGTAAAAAACAAACTCGAGGAATTACTCTGCCGGTTCGGGTCGGAGAAGCCGGCGTTCGATATAATTGTCGCGTCCGGGCCCAATGCGGCAATGCCGCATGCGCAAACAACCCAACGAAAGATCGGGAAACACGACCCGGTTATCATTGATATCGGAGCCCAATGGAACGGTTATAAATCCGACTTGACAAGAACTTTCTTTTCAGGTAGAATTACCAAATACATTGAGTATTATAAACTCATTGGCAATGCTCAACATAGAGCAATTAGTCTTATTAAACCGGGCGTAAACGCGGCGGAAATTGATGCCGCGGCGCGGCAAATATTACACACGGCACGGGTTGAAAAGTATTTTGGCCATGCTTTAGGGCATGGAGTGGGACTGGAAATACATGAAGGCCCTTCAATATCCGGAGCATCCCGGCAGCAACTTTGCGCGGGTATGGTGTTTACGGTCGAACCGGGTATTTACATACCCCGGGACGGTGGAGTCCGGGTCGAAGATATGGTAGTGGTAACCGAGAAGGGATGTGAAATTTTATAATTATGATCAGCGCAAATCAATTTAAAAACGGATTAACCTTAGTTTACGAAGGGGATATCTACACCGTCATCGAATATCAACAGGTAAAACCCGGAAAAGGGGGTGCGTTCACACGCACAAAACTTAAAAACCTGCGTTCGAAAAAAATCCTCGACCGGACATTTCGGGTGGAAGAAAAATTCGAAGAAGCGTTCGTGGAAGAAAAAAAGACGCATTACCTCTACAATTCCGGGGATACGTACCATTTCATGGATCAAGACAGTTTTGAGGAGCTCTCGATCTCCGCAAAACAGATTGATACGATCATTCCTTATTTAAAGGAAAATGCCGAGGTAACCGTCATCATCTATAATGGAGCGGTCATTGAAGTAAAACTTCCCATATTCCTTGAACTGAAAATCGCCCATACCGAGCCGGGCATAAAAGGCGATACGGCCCGCAGCAGCTTCAAGCCGGCAACGCTTGAAACCGGGGCAACGATTCAGGTTCCTTTATTTATCAATGAAAACGATACGATAAAGATCGATACCCGGACCGGCGAATACGTGGAACGGGCCTAAGGCCGAGTAAATCATATTCACAAGGAGTTCCCCATGAATTTAAAAGAAATCAAAGAAATGATAATGTTGATGAACGAAAACAATCTTACCGAGCTTGAGCTTGAGCGCGAAGGGCTTAAAATCAAACTGCGGAGAGGATCGGCCAACGGCACTGCCCCGGGTTATTTCATCGAACGGCAAAATGCCCCGGAAGCCGCGATCACTTACACTCCGGCGCTGCCGGCAAAAGAGGAACCGCTAAAA
>JAQULA010000178.1 GCA_028718845.1 Candidatus Omnitrophota bacterium | reverse complement strand
TCAGTTCATTCGCGCTTTGATCGACCTGCTCGTTTCGACGCTGCTGGAAGAATCGCGCAGCCGGATCAAGAACCTGGCGATTACCGGACCGGGAAAAGCCCGACAGCAGCCGGAAAAGATCATCACCTTGCGGACATCGGGATTACACGGCCCGCTGAAAGAACTCGAGGATTTTTTATATTCCCATCTCTACCGTCACTTTAAAGTAGTAAGAATGACCAGCAAAGCCCAGCGGTTCCTAAAGGAACTATTTGCGGTTTACCTGGACAATCCCGAACAGCTTCCTCCCGGAACAACGGACCGGCATTCCCCGGAAACATTATACCGTACGATTTGCGATTATATCGCCGGAATGACCGACCGGTTCGTCCTTGATGAATACAAAAAACTGTTCACCCCCTGGGAAAAGGTTTGACTTTCATCTCACCGGCTAGCGTTTCAGGCGGCAGGCTGGCCCCACAGACATAATCTCTCTTGACAAAACAGCCTATTCTTTCTATAATAATTACGTAACTGTATAAAAACAATGTTTTTCAAAACCATAAAAAAACTTTTACTCGCTTAGGAGAATGTATGGATACAAAAAAGTTTTACGAAGAGAAAAGGAAATTCTCACGGGTCAACATTCCGGAATTAAGGGTCAGCTTTAAATTACTTGATCCGCGCACCTGGTCAACCTACCATGAAAAGATGCTCAATCCCATTAAAAACATAAGCTTAGGCGGAATCGCCTTAAAAACAACCAGTGAATTGGCGGTCAAGTCTCCGGTAGGAATTGACATCCGCATCAGCCCGGAACATGAAGCGATTCGAACTTTCGGACGCGTCGCTTGGATCAGAAAAGAAACCGCGGTTGATAATGAATACACCATGGGGATCAGTTTTTCATGGTGGAAGAAGGAAGAAGATAAAAAAATAATTTTCGATGCGATTGAGAAACAGGCATCGTAAATTACGGGGCTATATAAAGTCACATGCATTCCACCTATCAGGACGAATTATTTCATAAACTTATCGAGCATCCCAGCTGGAAAAACGAGATAGAGGCCTTCTCACATTTCCTGGTAAATGCGACGTGGATATTTTTACCGCAAGCGACCACTACCGAGATTGATCCGGCGAACATCTTCTACAGCAACCGTGACGAGGCCATGCAAATGCTGCCGATTGTCGGCAGCCTGCTGAGCGCGGTAAAACAAACCAAGCAGGTTCAAACAACCATCAACAGCGCGGGAAAATATTTTTACTGCATACCGATCATCCGGGGCGACCAGGTGTATGGATACGTTGCCGTAGGAAATATTACCGAGGAGATCCCGGAAAAACTCCTGAACCTTTTCAATGTATTTACCTGCACAACCATCGAAAGCGTGCAAAAAGAGCTCGAAGTTTCCAAACTATACGAAACCATTCGCCCGAAAACAATCGCCTTGTCGACGGTACATACCATCGGACGCATCATCAGCTCAACCCTGGAGCTTGATGAATTGCTTCCCCGGATTGCCCGCCTAAGCCTGCAGGTACTGCGGGCGCAGCGCTGTTGCATTATGCTGGTCGACAAATACAAGCGGAATCTTGTCCCGCATGCTATTGTGGATGTGCGGAATAAAAACGCGCAGCAGGAACAGCTTAAACTGGGGCAGGGGATTCCCGGAAAAGTAGTGCAAAGCGGCAATGCCGTATTACGGCCGCAGCAATTATGCATACCGCTGGTCGCCGAGGAACACATTATCGGAACGATTACGATGACTCACCGCCTCGACGGAAAACCATTCGGGATTTTCGACAAAGAAATCCTCACCACGCTTTCCGAACAAGCGGTTATCGCCATAAAAAACGCTCAGCTCTATGACGAGCAGGAGAAACTGACTTTAAACAGCATCAAGGCCCTGGCATCAATACTCAGCTCCGGGGTCGCCGATAACTACGGACGGACCAACCTGTTCATCAATGTCACCATGTCCATCGGCATGGAATTAAAACTCCGGTCCGACCAAATGCGCATGCTTTATTACGCATCGTTATTGCATAACGTCAGTCAAATGGGGCTGCCGGACAAAATATTGAAAAAATCGACCAAACTAACCGGAAAAGACTACAAGATTATTCAGGAGCAGCATCTAAAAGGAGCGCAACTCATCCAGCCCATCGGAGGACGGTTAAAAGCCGTACTGCCGATCATTATTCATCATCATGAACGCTATGACGGACACGGCTATCCCAGCGGATTAAAAGCCGACGACATCCCTCTAGGCGCCCGGATCCTCGCGGTGGCCGATGCGTTCGAAGCCATGCTTTCAAAACGCCCCTACCGGAGGAAACTGTCGATTTCCCAGGCGGTGGCGGAAATCGTAAAATTCAGCGGAGAACAATTTGACCCGGTCATTGTCGATGCTTTCGTCCGGGTTATCCGCCGTTCGAAAAACAAAATATTTAAAAGCGAGCAGGCATGGATCTGGAAAAAATTCTAACTTCAAGGATCAACGCTAAAATTTTAAAATTGTTTTGCGAACATCCGCATTGTATCGATACGGCACAAGGCATTTCATTATGGACCGGGCTGCCCCTGGATAAAACGAAAAACTCCCTGCAAAAATTAGCGCATCACAGCCTTTTAGTGGAACACAAGACCCTTTCCACGCAGGGTTACGCGTTGACCCAGGATAAAAAAATCATCACCGCGATCAAAAACTGGCTGAACCGCAATCCGAACGACACTTAAGATTGTCGGGAAGAAGGCCGAAAAAGCCTTTTTTTTAAAAAAAATTTGTTGTTTTTACCGTTATAGTTGTTTATAATGATGTCACGAAAGAAAAAAAATAATCGCTGATACAGGAGGTATCGTGATGACGTACAAGGACAAGGAAGTTCAGCCGGAATTTTTTTGCCCGGCGAATAAAACAGCTAAATCAAGGCTGTTCGGAAGTACTTTTTTTCAGAAAAATTACCCGGCATCTTTTACCCTGACCTTCGACACGTTGGTGGTAGTACTGATAACCGGATTGATGGTAAATTTAGCCTGTTTTGTACTGGGAATCGAACGCGGAAAAAATATCGCCCGAAACGGCAGTGAAACGCACACGGTTATTAGTTCGGAGGATACGCCAACCGCAGAACCGGAAACCATAGCTGCGGCAATCCCGTCGCCGGAAGCGGCTCCGTCGCCGGTAGTCGCGGCGGCAATACCGGAACCGGTCACGGTCGCAGCCACGGAAAAAGGATATGTTATTCAACTGGTGACCTATAGCAGCGATGCCAGCGCTAACGAAGAGATACAACGGTTAAAAGCCACCGGGATTAACGGGCTGGTCGTGAAATCGGGAAAATATTTTGTCGTCTGTTCCGGTATTTATAATTCAAAAACAAGCGCCGTACAAAAACTTGGTAATTTCAAGAAACGCTATAAAGACTGTTTCGTGCGTTTTTTAGAAAGAACATGAGTAAGAAAGGAGAACAATTACAATGTCGATCCATCCCAGCCTCACTCCTACTAAGGGAAAAAAACATCGCAGTGTGTTAAAGCGTTTTGAGCGTATCGAGGCGCTCAAAAAAGACGGCAAATGGACAGAAGGTAATTCCAGCTTTAATCTGGCAAAGTCAAAAATCATAAAGATGAAAATCAAGAAAGCCAAGAGCGCGGAAGCTAAAACCGCTGAGGGAGCCGCAGCAGCCCCGGCGGCAGGAGCAGCAGCCAGCCCGGCGAAAAAAGATGCAGCCGCTAAACCCGCTGCCAAGTAGACCTATGAAACCGGCAACAAGCAGAATTGTTCATTGGATCGCATTGGCCGCAGGCATTGCCCTGCTTTATGACGGGTCATGGGGCTGCGTTTACAGCGCGGAAAAAAACATAACCCCTTACACCGGCATAATCACCGCCGATGCCGTCAACGTCCGCAGCGGGCCGGGAGTGGATTTCGAAATCCTGTGCCAGCTGGAAACCGATGACCTTGTCCTGGTGCAGGACAGCACCCTGGATTGGCTGAAAATCACCCTGCCGCGGATAGGTAAGGCCTATGTCAGCAGTCAATACCTCATTCCAACGAGTACTCTCCTGGGAACGATCAACGCCAATAATATCAATATCCGGGCAGGGGAGGGCACGAATTTCAATGTCATCGGCCAACTCAATAAAAACGATCCGGTCGAGATTGTGGCCAAAGACGGCGACT
>JAQULA010000177.1 GCA_028718845.1 Candidatus Omnitrophota bacterium | reverse complement strand
GAGACGATCAAGAACCGGATCGCGGTATATAACCGGCAGACGAAAGAACTAATCGATTATTATCAGGAGCAACAACTGCTGCGTAAGGCCTCCGGAGATTTGGATGTGAAGCCGTTATTCGCGGTGCTGGAAGGCATGTTTAAAAAATCCGGACTGATATGATTCCGATTAAGTCGAAGCAGGAATTGATAAAGATACGTAAAGCCGGAGTTCAGGTAGCAAAGACACTGCGATTTTTGAAAAGTAAAGTTGTTCCGGGGATCACTACCCGGGATTTGGATGAAGAAGCGGCAAGATTTATCAGCCGCGGCGGCGGCAAGGCCGCTTTCCTGGGATACCGCGGGTATCCGGGGCATATCTGCACCTCGATCAATGAAGAAGTGGTGCATGGGATTCCCTGCGGCAGAATACTGCGCGACGGAGACATCATCAGCCTGGATGTCGGCGTGGAGTATGAGGGATATTTCGGTGACGCGGCGATCACGGTGCCGGTAGGCAAGGTAAGCGCGGAGGCGCAGCGGTTGATCGATGTCACTCGTGAAGCTCTTTATAAAGCTATTGATGCGGCTCGTATAGGCAATCATCTGTCCGACGTGTCCTGCGCGGTACAGCAGTATGTGGAGGCGGCGGGGTTTTCGGTGGTGAGAGAATTTGTCGGGCATGGTATCGGCGCGCATTTGCATGAAGAACCGCAGATTCCCAATTACGGCGTACCGGGAAACGGAGTGGTGCTGGAAGCGGGAATGGTGCTGGCGATCGAGCCGATGGTTAACGCCGGGACCTGGAAGGTGGAAGTGCTTTCCGACGGGTGGACGGCGGTTACCAAGGACAAAAAGCTTTCGGCGCATTTTGAGCACACAATCGGAATAACCAAGGACAAGGCGGAAATTTTCACAACGGCTTGACACAGTGTGCGGCAGTAAAGAAAGATTACATGGCAAAAGAAGCGGGCATACAGGTTGAAGGAAAAATTCTGGAAACATTGCCGAACGCGATGTTTCAGGTGGAATTGGAAAACGGGCATAAAGTATTGGCACATGTTTCCGGAAAAATGCGTATGCATTTCATCCGGATTTTACCGGGGGATAAAGTTACGGTCGAACTTTCCCCGTATGATTTAACCAGAGGCAGAATCATTTATAGAGGTAAATAAGATGAAAGTTCGTTCGAGTGTTCGCAAGATGTGCGAAAATTGTCACATTATAAAAAGAAAAAATGTCATACGCGTGATTTGCAAAAATCCCAAGCATAAGCAGAAACAGGGATAGGAGGAAGCTGTGCCCAGAATCTTTGGAATTGATTTACCGAAAGAGAAACGGATCGAAATATCTTTAACTTACCTGCATGGTATCGGCAGGGTTTCCTCGAATAAGATATTGAAAGTAGCCGGGATCAAGCCGGATACCCGGGCAAAAGACCTGACCGAAGACGAGATCTCCCGTATCGCGGCAGTGATCCAGAAGGATTACCGCGTGGAAGGGGATTTGCGGCGGGAAGTTTCCCAGAATATCAAACGTTTGATGGATATCGGAGCATACCGCGGGATGCGTCATAAACGCGGATTACCGGTGCGCGGACAGCGGACCAAGACGAATTCCCGTACGCGCAAAGGACCGCGGCGCGGCGTTGGCAGAGTAGTTAAATAATTGTATCAATTAAAAGTCCCTCTGAGTATCCGGGAAGTGTCCCGATACGACAAGAGCCGGACGGGTTGTCCCGCATCCTGCGCGACGCAGTGAACGGCGGGGGTCTTTAGAGGAGGTATTGTGACAAAGCAGAAAAAAACAAAAACGCGGAAAAAGGTCGCCAGGCACGTTACCGAAGGAGTTGCCCATATTCAGGCAACATTCAATAACACGATTATCACGATTACGGATATGCAGGGCAATTCCGTAGCCTGGGCAAGCTCGGGAACCAGCGGTTTTAAAGGATCGCGCAAGTCGACTCCGTTCGCCGCTCAGATTGCCGCCGGCAATGCGGCGAAGAAGGCGAAAGAATCGGGGATGAAAGAAGTCGCCGTGTTCGTCAAGGGTCCGGGATCGGGACGCGAATCGGCGATCCGGGCGTTACAGGCCGCCGGTTTACAGATAAATTTGATCAAAGACGTGACGCCGGTGCCGCATAACGGCTGTCGTCCCCCGAAACGCAGAAGAGTTTAACCGCTACTACGCTGACTGTTTGCCGGTAGCCGATATATGAGAAAGGAAATGTGGAGGAATAATGGCACGCTATACTGGACCATCTTGTAGAATTTGTCGTCGGGAAGGAGCTAAGCTTTTTCTCAAGGGCATTCGCTGCAGCTCGGAAAAGTGCGCGTTTTCCCGCCGGAGTTTTCCGTCCGGTCAACATGGAAAAGCGCGTACCAAATTATCCGATTACGGCCTGCAGCTGAGAGAAAAGCAGAAAGTTAAACGGACGTATGGGGTACTCGAACGTCAGTTCCGGCGTTATTTTTTTGAAGCCGAACGCTTACCGGGAGTAACCGGGGAATTATTACTGCAGCTGCTCGAGCGCCGGCTGGATAATGTGATTTTGCGTACCGGATTCGCGGTGTCGTTGACCCAGGCCCGCCAGTTTGTCCGTTACGGACATGTTAAAGTGAACGGCCGTAAAGTTGATATTCCGTCCTTTATCGTTTCCGCGGGAAACTCGGTGCAGATACAGGGAAAAGAGAAACTGATGAAGCTGGTTAAAGAAAACATCGAGGCCACCAAAGACCGGGCAATCCCGACATGGTTATCGGTGGATGCAGCCAATTGCAAGGCGGACATGGTCAGACTGCCGATACGCAGCGACGTGACGTTTGCCGTTCAGGAACAGCTTATTGTCGAATTGTATTCAAAATAATCGAATGGTGTTACCGGTATAATGATATACCGGTAGTGAGGAGGAGTAGTTATGGGAGCACGCTGGAAAGATTTTCAAATGCCAAAGAGCATTGTCTGTGATGAAGCCACGTTGACGAATACGTACGCAAAATTCATCGCAGAGCCGTTTGAACGTGGATATGGGATTACGATCGGGAATACCTTACGGCGTGTATTGCTTTCCTCCATTGAGGGCGCGGCAGTCACATCAGTGAAAATTGAAGGGGTTCTTCATGAATTTTCCGCGGTCCCCGGAGTGGTGGAAGATGTCGCGCAGATCGTTCTGAATATGAAAAAACTGGTGCTGAAGGTGCACGGCAATACTCCGAAAACGATTTATCTGAAGGCGGAAAAGAAAGACGAAGTCACCGCGGCGGATCTGATCGTCGACGAGACCGTGGAAGTGGTCAATCCGGACCTGCACATCGCCACCCTGGCCAAAGACGGACAGTTGAACATGGAATTGACCGTGAGCAAGGGCAGAGGCTATGTCCCGGCGGACCGGTTTAAAGATGAGAACAAGACTATCGGCGTGATCGCGATCGATGCCGTGTTTACCCCGGTCACCCGGGTGAATTTCTCGATCGAGAACGCGCGCGTCGGGCAGATCACCGATTATGACCGTCTGATCCTGGAAATATGGACCAACGGCAGCATCGGGCCGAAAGACACTCTGCTGCATGCCGCGAATATCGCGCAGCGCCACTTGGATATTTTCATGAAGTTCGGAACGATTGAAGAAGAAGAGGTGGAGGAAGAAAAATCCGGGGTTGACGAAGAGCTGATGGAAAAACTGAACATGAATGTCAGCGAACTGGATTTATCGGTGCGCAGCGCCAACTGTCTCAAAGAAGCGCGTTTGAAAACCGTGGGCGAAGTTGTGCATAAAACCGAACTGGAAATGCTCAAATACCGCAACTTCGGAAAGAAATCACTGGCGGAAATCAATGTGATTCTGCAGTCCATGGGATTATCGTTTGGGATGAAGATTGACCATTTGTTAAAGAAAAAGGAATAAGATCATGCGTCACAGAAAAGACAATAAACGATTGAGCCGGCAGAGCGCTCATAGAAAAGCAACATTGCGCAATCAGGTAAAAGCGTTATTCTTGCGGGAATCGATTACCACGACGCTGGTCATCGCGAAACAGTCGCGCCGTTTGGCCGAGAAACTGATTACCATGGCCAAGGAAGATACGGTAGCCAGCCGTCGTAATGTCTTCGCGATCATCGGCGACCGTGACCTGGTTAAATTGTTGTTCACCGATATTGCCAAGCGCATGGCCGGCCGCAAAGGCGGATACACCCGGATCATTCATGC
>JAQULA010000176.1 GCA_028718845.1 Candidatus Omnitrophota bacterium | reverse complement strand
TAATCCGCTGGCATTGGCGGAAGCGCTGCAGATCATTTCCCGCGGCTGGCGCGGTGCGTATTTAAACAGTGAATACCTTTCGGGTATTTTTATCGTAAACCCGGTTTACCGGGCGTTGGATGAATCTGAGGGTATTTTTTCCGATCTTTTTTCCACCCATCCTCCGGTGCAAAAGCGGATTTCGGTGGCTTTGGATATGGCGCATGTTAATTTACAGAACCTGTCCGAACATATTCGCGCCCAGCAGCAATCGGCTCAACAACAGCGCGCGGCGTCCGCGGTGGTTGATATTGTGAATCCGGAAGAACACTGGTTCGCCGCAGGCACGGACGGCGCATGGCAAGGGCCGTTTGCGCTGGAACAATTGACGGCAATGCCGTGGTTTAACGCGGAAACCTGGATCCGTAAGGATACCGGTACCCGGGTGCAGTACGCATGGCAGGATCCGGCACTGCGTGCGAAGCTGGAACCGGACCGGGGGCCTTCCGGTACGTATGCGTGTCCGCGCTGCGCGACCCCGCTCCGGGAGGCATTATACGAGGGAGTTCCGTTGTGGCATTGCCATGGATGCGAAGGCAACCTGCTGCATCGGGAAAAGATTATCCGTATTCTTGCCCGTATGCAGCAGGGATTTTCCGCGGACGTTATCCAGCAAGCGGTGATGTTGAAAAAGACCGGAGCGCAGAATAAGTCGTACAGTCCGTTGCGGGATGAGTCGTTTCGCAGCGTATATGAATTCGCCTGTCCGGTATGCAGCCGGAAAATGCGGCGAAAGTTTTATAATTTCGATTATCTGATCGAGGTTGATTTATGCGTGAATTGTGATATAATCTGGTTTGACAAAAACGAGCTCGAGACGCTGCAGCTTTTGTTCGAGGAACAGGAAGGGGCGCGGTAGAACAAGCGAGCCCGGGTATTTCATGAGGAGCGGAAATGGCAGGGAAGAATTTTGACCGGTGTTGGGAACACATGCGCTGCGGGGAGGAACGAACCTGCGGGGCATACCCCGATAACGGAGAGAAATGCTGGGAGGTTGCCGGTACGATGCGTTCGAACGAGGCGGAACGCCGGCTTGAAAAGCAGGCGAAACTTGCCCGGGAGGAGGGGCGCGACCTGACCGAACAGGAATTACTGCAGTTTAACCCGACTAAAGCGGTAAAATTGTGTAAATTTATCGATCGTTTTGGATCCTGCCGGTGTTGTCCGTATTTTCTGTTTGTTGAAAAGATGCAGCGTTCGATGACGAAGTTCAAAGGCGAAGCGTTCTAACCGGTGGGGCCTAAAGCGTTTTCAGCACTATTCCGAATATCCGCAATATTTCCCGAAGTTTGCCCAAAGGTAACCCGACCACGTTATAGAAATCTCCCTTAATATGTTTGATAATTGCATCGCCGTCTTCCTGCACGGCGTAAGCGCCGGCTTTGTCGTGATTTTTCAAGGCAAGCGCATCGATGACTCGCGGAGGTATTTTACGGGTGATAACCGTAGTTTTGTCGATATCGACAATGCGGCGCCGGGTGGCGGTATCGATGACCGCGATCGCCGTGTACACGTAATGCCGGGTATTGCTTAAGGCCGAGAGTATTTTTCTGGCGTGCGCGGCATTGACCGGTTTGCCGAAAATTTTCCCATCTAAAACAACAATTGTGTCCGCTCCGATGACTATTCCCCTATTTACGGTGGCGGCGACGTTATCCGCTTTGCGCAGGGCAAGACTGAGGGCAAAACACTCCGGAGAGAGGCGGGTGGTTGCCGGTTCGTGAATCGTACTCGGTTGCACCCGGATGGGCAGTCCGGTCCGCAGGAGTAATTCTTTGCGTCTCGGTGAAGCCGAAGCTAAAATAATCGGGGTCATTGACGCTGTTCGTCCGTAATATAACTTTCCGGTTTGGCGTCCTGTTTTAACTTTTCAAACCATTCATTGACGAAGGTGTTTTTCTTTTCCGCGATTATTTTTTCACGGTAGGTTCCTTTTTCCTGGTTGAATTTTTCCTCGTCGATCGGAGTGATTTTATCAAGCATGATTATGGCGAATCCCCGGGGGGTGTTTACGACTTCGGATAATTCCTGGGGTGCTAAGGCAAACGCCGCTTTGGTAAACTCCTGCGCGAATCCCAATTCGTTGACATACCCGGCCCGGGTAAAGTCATTAGCTTGTTTTACCGTATACTCCTGGTCGGCCGCGGCCTGGTCGAAAGTCATTCCTTTTTCTTTGATCAGTGAAATCAGTTTAAGCCGGACGGCGTTGCTTTTTTCGTGCGCTAGTTTCCGGGCTTCCGCTTTTTGGTATGATTGGCCGGCTTTTTGCGCCGCTTCTTCGAATGCCGGTATGTAAGGAGCTATTTTTTTAACCGGTTTAAGAATATACAACGCAGTGGGAGTTCTGATGATTTCGCTAACCTCTCCGACGTTAAGGGAAAAAGCGGCTTTAATAAAAGGAAAACTCACTCCGACATCGGGAATTTCCTCGAGCATCGAAAACGGAGCGGTTTTTTCCGCGGTAAGCCCGTATTCCCCGGCAATGCCGCTGAGATTTGTATCGGAATATAATTTGGTAATGATCTGCCGGGCGACGTCCATCGCCCGGTCAGCGGTTTCTTTTTCGGTTAATCGCGCGATAATAGTATCTTTGACCTCGTCGATGCTTTTGTAACCGATCGAAGCAGTGGCCGCAGCCGGCGCCTCGGCCGCGGGTTCATTATTTTGGGTGATGAACTGGGTTTTATTGGCGTCATAATATTTCTTTATTTTTTCATCGGTTATTTCGATTCCTTCTTTATACCGGTCAAGTTTTATGGCGATATATTCGACGATCACCCGTTCCGGGGTTTTGAATTCTTCCTTATGATTTTCATAATAATTTTTGATCGCTTCGGCGTTGTCTAGAGATACCGATGCTTCGAATGTTTGCGGCTCGATCAGTATGTATTTCGCCGATGCCTTGGCAAACTCGTTTGCGTAGGAAAACTTAATTTCCGCATCGCTTGCCGTGATATCGGCGCCGATTTGACCGAGCAGCTTTCCGATCATCAGCGAATGGCGGATGCCGTCTTCAAATTCAGCGGGTGATTCCTGGAATACCCTCCCGATAATCATGCCGTAACTTTCGGCATCGAGCTGGCCGTACTGGAACAGCGGTATCTGCCGGATATATGCGAGAAGTTCGTCGTTGTTTACCCGGATATTCCTTTTTTTCGCTTCATGCAGCAGGATCATTCTGGTCCAGGTTTGCTCATCGATGTTTATCTTATCATCGGCGTTTTCCCCGTATTTGAGCAGGGCGTCGTTGCGCGCGGCATGCTGTTCGAGCGTAAATTCCTTCCAGGTCACTTTTTTATCAAACAGTTTTCCGGCAAACCCGGAACGGCGTTCGCGCACCGCGCTGCCGATGTTCCAGATCACAAATGCCGGTACGATGAAAATCGCGATGACCCACATAATTGTTTTCGTATATTTGCGTAGATTGGTGAATATCATGATGCCTCCATTTGTAAAAGCTGCCGGAACAGGTTTTCCGGCATGTGGATATTGTAATTGCCTTTGCTGATAAACTTGTCTTAGTATAACGAAAAACAGCGGCATTTGCAAACTTTTTGACAAAGGCGGGAGAATATGGTACATTCCAAAGCAATAGCATGGATATCCGTAAACAGCTGGTTAGTTATTCGCGTAACATCGCCCGCAGGGAACTGGTGCTGGGCTCCTCCGGAAACATCAGTGCCCGGTCCGGGACCGCTATGGTGATTAAAGCCAGCGGAACGTGTATGGAAACGGCGAGAAATGCCGATTTTCTTACCGTGGAAATAGCTACTCTGCGCTACCGTCACAAAACTTTGCGGCCGAGTTGTGAATTGCGATTACACGCCGCATGTTATCGCAGCCGGCCGGATATTGCCTGCGTGATCCATACGCACCCGCTTTACGCCACGGTATTGGCGAGTTGCTCCATAAAACCGGTTATCTGCGCCCCGGAATTCATGATCGCGTCCGGAGGCGACGTCGCGGTTATTCCCTATATTTGCCCGGGTACGCCGCAGCTGGCGCAACGGGTCGGTAGCGCCGTGCGTAACCATCCGATTATTTATCTGAAAAATCACGGGCTTCTGACGGTGGGGGCAACGATTGCCGAAGCGTTTATGCGGACGCTGATCGCCGAGCAGATGGCGAAGATGCAGGTTATCTCCCTGATGATCGGTAAGAAAATAAACAGTATCGGGCGTCACCGGAAACAACAGTTATTAGCCGCGACACTGCGCCGGTAGTGCCGTTAATGGCGAG
>JAQULA010000175.1 GCA_028718845.1 Candidatus Omnitrophota bacterium | reverse complement strand
GCCGATAATCTCGCCGGCTAATCCCGCCAGGCTGGAAAATTCCTTGGTCCCGGCCAAAGCCTTTAACAACAGCTGGGCTTTTTCCGCCAGCTGTTCCAGAGACAAGCGCATACCAAAACCGAATTCGGCGTTATCCTCAAACAGCGAATTCGACCATGCCGGACCGCGGCCGTCTTCACGTACGCAATAAGGCGTGGTCGGCAGATTACCGCCGTAAATCGATGAACATCCGGTGGCATTGGCGATCATGGCCCGGTCGCCGAACAACTGGGTCAGTAATTTTACGTAAGGGGTTTCACCGCAGCCGGCGCAGGCTCCGGAAAATTCAAACAACGGACGCATTAACTGCGACCCTTTCACGGTCTCGATACCAAACGGCAGATCGCGCACCTTCATATCCGGGATGGACAGAAAAAATTCGAAATTCTTCTTTTCCTGTTCTCTCACCTCGATCTGCGACACCATATTGATCGCTTTTTCACCGCTGGGCTGATTATCCGCGCCTTTTTTCATCGCCGGGCATTTATTCACGCAGGCTCCGCAGCCGGTGCAGTCTTCCGGAGCGATCTGCAAAGTAAACGCCTTGCCTTCCAGGCCTTTGCCTTTTGCCGCGGTATGTTTGAACCCTTGCGGCGCGTTTTTCAGCAATGTTTCGTCATAAATCTTCATCCGGATAACCGCGTGCGGGCAGACCATACTGCATTGCGCGCACTGAATGCAAACTTCCGGGATCCAGGAAGGAACCTGCAAAGCCACATTTCTTTTTTCATACTGTGAAGTCGCCGTGGGAAACGTCCCATCCAGCGGAAACACCGAAACCGGCAGGTCATCGCCTTTGTCGGCAATCATCGGCCCGGTAACATTCCTGACGAATTCCGGGACATCTCCGGAAACCACCGGCGGCATGGTAATCGTGCTGGTTGCTTTTGCCGGAACGCTGACTTCCTCGATCGACTCCAGGGCCTTATCCACGGCCTGGTTATTCATGGCGACAATCTTCTCGCCTTTCTTCCCATAGCTCTTGGCAATCGCGTCTTTGATCGCCTTCACCGCTTTTTCCACCGGAATGATCTTGCTGATGGCGAAAAACGCGGTCTGCATGATCACGTTGATCCTGCCGCCCAGGCCAAGTTGCTCCGCCAGGTCAAATGCGCGGATAACATAGAACCGGATTTTCTTATCGATCATGCTCTGCTGTACTTCCCGCGGGATCTTGTCCCAGATCTCGTCTTTTCCGTACGGGCTGGCCAGCAGGAACACGGCCTTCGGCTCGGCAGCGGCAAGCAGGTCGTACTTTTCCAGGAAGCTGAAATTATGGCAGGCAATGAAATTTGCCTTCTGGATCAAATAAGTGCTGTTGATCGGATTCTTGCCGAAACGCAAATGCGATACGGTTTTGGACCCGGCTTTCTTCGAATCATAGACGAAAAATCCCTGGACGTAATTATCGGTCGAATCGCCGATGATCTTGATCGAATTCTTATTCGCGCCGACCGTACCGTCCGACCCTAAGCCGTAGAACACTCCGCGGAACGTATCCGGATCTTCGGCGGTAAAACAATTGTCCGTCGGCAGACTGGTATGGCTGACATCATCGTTAATCCCCACGGTAAAATGATTTTTCGGCTCTTTAGACATCAGATTTTCGAACACCGCCTTAACCATGCACGGATTGAATTCTTTTGAACCCAATCCGTAGCGGCCGCCGACAATCTTCGGCCAGACTTTAAACGGGGCAATTCCCTTTTCCATGGCCTCGCCGATCGCGGAACGCACATCCAGGTACATCGGGTCGCCGATCGCGCCGGCTTCTTTGGTACGGTCAAGCACGGCAATCGTCTTAACCGTTGCCGGTAATGCCTTGATAAACGCCTCGACGCTGAACGGCCGGTACAAACGCACCTGGATAACCCCGGTCTTTTTACCGGACTTATTCAAAACTTCCACGGTTTCTTTAACCGCGCCCGCTCCCGAGCCCATGATCACGATGATATGCTCGGCATCGGCCGCGCCGAAATAATCGAACAGCTTATACTGGCGGCCGACCTGCTTGGCAAACCGGTTCATGACGTCCTGCACAATTGCCGGGGCTTTCTGATAAAACGGGTTCGAGGTTTCCCTCTGCTGGAAAAACACATCCGGGTTTTGGGCCGTACCCTTCATCGTCGGATGTTCCGGGGTAAGCGCCCGCTTGCGGTGGGCCATGATCAATTCGTCCTTGATCAGGGCGCGCATATCCTCAACGGTAAGTTCTTCCACTTTCTGGATCTCATGCGAAGTACGGAACCCGTCGAACGACATGATAAACGGCACGCGCGATTCCAGCGTCGCGGCCTGGGCAATCAGCGAAAGATCCATGGTTTCCTGCACGGTATTGCCGAAAAGGATCCCGAATCCGGTGGAACGCACGGCCATGATATCGGAATGGTCGCAGAAAATCGACAAGGCATGGCTGGCCAGACTGCGGGCGGTAACATAAAATACCGTCGGAGTCAGTTCGCCGGCGATCTTGAACATATTCGGGATCATCAGCAGCAGGCCTTGCGAAGCGGTAAACGTGGTGGTCAGACTGCCGGCGCTCAGGGCACCGTGCACCGCTCCGGAAGCCCCGCCTTCGGACTGCAGTTCCGCAACCAGGGGAATCTGCCCCCAGATATTGGTCTGGCCTTTGGCGGACTTTTCATCGGCCATCTCTCCGATTCCCGATGACGGGGTGATCGGGTAAATCGCGATGACTTCATTGGTCGCGTGCGCTACATGCACGGCAGCGGTAGCGCCGTCCATCGTACTTTTTTTCCTTGCCATGATATTTCCTCCTCGGTTAGAAAAGCATTCGATTTTTAAAAAATAAAACCCCCGCTTTAGGGCATTCCCTTTCGAGATTACGGGAAAAGCCCCCGCGCATCGGATGTTTCGCAAGCCGGCGTAATTAAATTAAGGAGATAAGTTGCGAATTTCTCGTTGTAGCGGCGAGAGTATCCTCGTGATGTAATTTAATGAGATTATATAATAAATTCGCGGACCTGTCAATCAATCCCGGGGATCCGGGCATTAAAACTCTAGACAAGTCGTTGTCCGATAACATATTACATCGCCAAGATCAAGGGAAATAATCTGATTTCAGGGCCGGATAAAAACCGTTTCCCGGACTACCATTTTTTAAAAATAACCACCACCGCGGCGATAATCAGCAAAAACCCGGCCAGATAATTCCAGCGCAGTTCTTCCTTAAGATAGGTCACGGAAAACACACAAAAAACAATCAGGGTAATTACCTCCTGGATCGTTTTCAATTGCGCCGCGGAAAACTGGGCGTGCCCGATACGGTTGGCCGGAACCTGAAAACAATATTCCACGAACGCGATCAGCCAACTGATGATAATAACGAGGAACAGCGGAGCGGATTTAAAACGCAAATGGCCGTACCAAGCCATCGTCATGAATATATTTGAAACCGTCAACAACAGAATCGTTTCCATATATCGTCGGGATACCGCCTGCGATCAATGATACTTCTCATCCTCGGTGGAACTTATCACCTTGCAGTTCAGCACCGTCCATCGCCACCAATCATAGCGGATAAAATCGAATTCCACGGTCGCCTGATTCTCTTTATACGCTTCGGAAAACAATAATTTCGCGATTACCTTGGCAACCTGATAACGATCTTCCCGGCCTTTGACCATATTCAATTTGAAGCGAAACGAGTGCATCCCGCCGTCGGCACGATTAAGTATCTTTTCCCGCAGATTTTTAACATAGGTTTCGATCTCCGGCACATCCTGCAGCGTATCCGGGTTTAACAGATACCGGGTTTTATTCATGAATCCGGTGTCGTTTTGCTGAATCTTGTTAAGGATGGTATTGACAATCTCGGAGGGATAGTTCTCCAAGTAAAAAAAACCGATACCGCCGATCAATAACACTAAAAACACGATAACAACAACCATTCCCATCCTCCTGTTATTATCCCGATTTACTTTTCACCGTAATATGACAATACTATACCATAAAAACAGCGGCAGAACACGTTTTTTTATCAACCGCCAAGGGTTATCTCCAGGCGATCCGCGCCGGATTTCGCGCTGGGATACGCCGGTAAGCGTATGCCGGATATCCCAAAAGCATTGCCCCGCAGCAACTGTGCCGTTTACGCAACCCGGCATATTCTTTCAGCGGCGCGTACGCATTCACGGCCATGGTAACATATCCGGCCCAGCACGCGCCCAAACCGCTCCCCGCGGCCGAGAGGTCCAGATAGGTCAACGCAATCGTACCGGCCTGT
>JAQULA010000174.1 GCA_028718845.1 Candidatus Omnitrophota bacterium | reverse complement strand
TTGTTTTGCCAAACGGTCCAACGCGGTGACCGCTTCCTGCTGGCTGAAATCTATCCCCTGTAATTCAGTCTCGCTGAAACGGCTGATCTCATCATAATGTTCCAGGATATTCGCCAGCATATCGAAGAGTTCTTTCGCTTCCTCGTTTCCCGGTTCTTCCATCCGGGCAAGAGTATCCAGCAAAACCTCCTGGACCATGTTGATATTTTCCAGCATGGTTTTAAAATGCGTCACGTTCACCGCCGCACGTTTCTTCCCCAGCCAGCCGTCGGTGATGTAATTCAGCTTCAAATGCTCCGCGGCGATATCTTCTATCGCGATTTTTTCTTCGCGGGAAACGGTAAGCCCATTTTCTTCCCGGGGCAGTTGGGACGGGGTCAGCTTGCGGCTTTCTTTTACTGCCGGCGCCTCGACAAACCCGAACCGCTGCAGTTCGGCCGGTGAAATCGCCTTGATTGCATCCGGATCGGCATTGCCGGTTTTTTCAAAAACCATCAGATAAAACTGCCGTTTGGAAATTCCCGCGGCCACAGCATCGCCCTCTTCTCCCAGCCGATGTTTCTCCGAGCTTTTCAATTCTTCCGTGGCCACACGTTCGAGTTTCAGCTCAAAACCCAATTCACCCAAAAGCTCAATGCCTTGATCCGGGATATAGAGATTAGCCGGCACGGTAACGATAAATTTCCCGGCAGTTTTAAGCCCGGCATTCACCCGGACAAACCGGTCCAACAACTCCTGACTGTTTAAACGATACAGATTAAACCCGGAAACCATAACATCGATCGATTCCGGAGCGAACGGCCAATCGGCAGTAAAAGAAATATCTTCCTTGTCCGGATTAGCGCCGAATTGCGCTGCCAGCGGATCGGTAACGGCATCAATGATCCGCACGCCTTCCGGTATCCGCCCTTCTTTTTCCCGGATAGCGCCGAACAGGCTGGAATAAAAAGCATCCAGGTCCACCAGGGTAACCGGGCCGGTCTGATCCTCCGTCCGGCCGTAATTTTCTTTTTTCAGGAAATCCGCCGCGCCCAGGAGTGAAAACCAGCCGGGAGAACGCCGCAGCAGGGTCCAATAATCTCTTTGCCCGCTTTCCAATCTTCCCCGCCAGCGCCATAACCGGCTGTTCAGGAAACCCCGCACCGGTTCCACAAATACCTCATGGAAAGCGCTTATGTCCGCAGAGTCTTTGCCAATGGTTCGAGAAATCAGGGTACCGTCAACCTGTCCGCTCGGCCAGTATTTATCCAGCGCGCTTAATAATGTTTGATCCGGTTCACTGAGTTTTTCGGTTTTCCGGAGCCAATCACGCAGATCGAGAATATTCCTGACCCGGTCGATAAAGTCCCGGGAAGGCAGTTTGGCTTTTAAAATTTTATGCACGAAAACGATATCGCCGATATCCTGCTCATCAAGCGAAAAAACAGACGCCGTTCTACTGGTCTCATAAAAATAAACCGCCCGGCTGAGACGGGTTCGGGTTTCCTGCTGCATCCGCTGACGGAGGAGAAACGGAGTGTATTTATAAATTTCCTCGAGCATCGGCAGGATCTGGCGCTGATAATACGCCCGGACCACCTGACCGGCAAGTACCCTTCTTTCGGTCGCCGCTTCGATCAATTCCCCGAACTTCCAGGCATTACCGCAAACGGTATTGGCAATGCCGCCGGTCTTGACCGACAGTTTCTTATAGACCGCGTCGCTGAATGCCGTTTCCACAAACCGGCTGTAATAAAGGTCGCCCTGGCGGACGAGCTTTTCTTCCGAACAGGTCTCACTCCGGTTTTCAAATTGTCCGGTTACGGGATCAAATTCATATTTTTGCAGAAACGGAATGATCTTGTCGCGCATGACCCTTACGGCTTTATCGTAATCCCCTTCCGCCTTCCAGAGCGGGATATTCTCGCCGAACCCGAGTTCAGCCAGCATGAATCCCAGCACGGTTCCGCTGGTTTCCTTGCGTTCTTTTTTTAGTTTATTAAAACGGGTTAGGATGCGCGAAGGGATATCCGAATTACGGAGTTCAACCCATTCTTTATGATTGAATGCGCAGATGTTTCCGATCTCTTCACCAAAAGCCCGGCGTTCTTCCGGACTGAGTTCCGCGGAAAATTTATCCGGAGTGCGCCGGGAAACCCGCGCGTCCACTATGGCTTTTATAAAATCCGGGCTGTTCACTGCGATCGCCGGACTCAGCGTATTCGCTTCCGGAGAGTGCTCCCCAAGGCTATACGCACCCGGAGCAAGCAATAAACTTTGCACCAGCAGTACAACGATAAAATTGGACCCGATTTTCATTGTTTTTATCATTCGACATTATCCGCTTTTTAATGCTGATTTGTCCGTCAGTAAAAAGACTGTAAAGTATACCCTATGAACGGTAAATTTGCAAGGAAGGATTAATAATGTAACGTTAGCAAAAACAGGCAGTTACGATTGATGGGTTATAAGCAAACACAATACGCAATACGCACTACTCAATACCTTATTCTCAATTCGCTATTTTATCTTCCCCAGCACTCTCAGCATGCCGTCGAGAATGGTTAATGGATGGGGCGGGCATCCGGGGATATACAAATCAACGGGGATGATCGTGTCCAGTCCGTTAGAAACTTCCGGGCCTTCGGCAAAGATGCCTCCGGAGATCGCGCAGCTGCCCACGGCAATGACAATCTTGGGGTTGGGCATTGCCGCGTAAGTCTTGAGCAGTGCCTCTTTCATATTCCGAGTGATCGGGCCGGTGACCACAATCCCGTCGGCATGCCGCGGCGAGGCGACAAACTGGATACCGAACCGGCTGAGATCAAATACCGGGGTGCCCAGCACATTGATATCGGCTTCGCAGGCAGCGCAGCCGCCGGCGGAGACCTGCCGCAGTTTCAGCGAACGGCCGAAAATTTTCTTTAATTTTTTACCCAAGGCCCGGGCTAAAATTATTTCATCTTTGCTGAGCTGTAAATTTTTCCGGTCCGTAACCGCCATTTGAAAATCATTGCTGTATTGCAGACCCTGATCCGGCACAAACGTGATCGCGCCCAGATCCACGGTTTTCCCGTCAACGATCCCCTGCGGCCGGCCGCGATAGCGCTGCGGCAGAACCGGCAGTTTCCCTTTGGGAAAACGCAGGGTCTTGTTTCCTTGTTTAAAACGCGTAAGCAGGATTCTTAGCATAATAGTCTCGCCTCTCGCTACTCGGTTCTCGCAGCTCGCCATGTCCGTGAATACACGAACAAGTAAAAAGTAACAAGGAAAAAGTACATACCTATACAAATTCCGACAAACTATTCCTTACATACTTTCTGCTATCCGCTATTCGTTACTTTTTACTTTTACCTTTTACCTTTTTACTTAACCGTGGTCCATCGACCATGGACTGTGGACCACGTTATAAGTCGTGCCCGCAGTATGACAGATTAAAACTTTTGTTGCACAACGGGAAATCGGAGATTTCCTGGTTGCGCATGGCCATGGCCAGGCCGAACCAGTTATGAAACGAAGGATCTTTAATTTTATAGCGGCAAAACCCGCTGTTCTGATCCGTGATTCCCACATGCATGATCTCGCCGCGCCAGCCCTCAACCAACGACAGGGCTAATTGATTGGGCCGCATCAGCGCGCAGGCGTTAAAAATTTTACCTTGCGGCAGAGACGGTATTAGTTTAAGCAAAAATTCCAGGGAACGCGAAACTTCCTGGCGTTTGACCAATGCCCGGGAATAAACATCTCCGGTCGCGCCCAGGGAAATCGGGATATGATAAAATTGCCACAGCCCGGAGGCAAAATCGATGCGCACATCGCGTTCGATCTGGCAGGCCCGCCCGGCCGGTCCGACCACGCCGATCTTTTTCGCGGTTTTCTCCGAAAGGACCCCGATCCCTTCGCACCGCGCCAGGAACGACGGAGTGGAAAACAGCAAATCGCTGACGTCTTCGAATTCTTTTTTATAAATTTTGAGTTTTCGGCAAAGATCGTCGGCCAGAACGGTATCGATGTCGAACAATACCCCGCCGGGACGGCATAAGCCTTTGCCGAAGCGGTTGCCGGTCAATGCCAATAACAGATTCAGGTAATCGCCGCGCATCCGTCCGCAATAAGCGCTTACCGGCAAAAATCCGGCGTCCATGGCCAAAGCGCCGATATCGCCGACATGGTTGGCCAGGCGTTCCAATTCCAGGGCCGCGGCGCGGATCGCCTGGGCTTTCGCCGGGACCGTTGTACCGGATAAAGATTCCACCACTTCGCAATAAGCGATGGAATGGCCGATCGAGGTATCCCCGGCAATCGATT
>JAQULA010000173.1 GCA_028718845.1 Candidatus Omnitrophota bacterium | reverse complement strand
TCCGGTCAGCATTACCGGGCCCGCTGCCTGCGCCTGTTCGGAATCTAATTTCAGAATCGATACCACGTTATCTTTCGCCGCCACAACTCCCGAATTTGAGATCAAAGCCGCTTTGGTAATACTTTCAGCTACAATCGCGGAAAAACCCTCTTCCGTTATTGAAATATTGTATTTGTTCTGCAAATCCAACGTATTGAATAACGCTCCTATTGCGGCTTCCCGTTTATCGGACGGAGCATTCAATATCGAGGCTATTCCGGTCTGCACCGCCGAACGCGCGGCACTGGTATCGGAAACTTTGTCAAGCCCGGTTGCCTGAACAACCAGGTCCGCTGCCTGCTGAGTAATCGGCGCGGAAGCCGCGTCCGCCGCGGGACTCATCATCGCGGTAAATTGCTGCGCCTGATCGGAGTTCACCCCCAACGCAAGCAGTTTATTATAAAGCTCTTTCGCCACCGTACCGACTTTGGAAAGCCCCTTTCCCAGGGTATCAACCACCGTACTAAGCGCCTGAATAACCCGCGCTTTAGCCGGCGCGGACATTCCCGCGGTCATATTCTGCAATAACGCATCCGCGGTCTCCGGAAGCTGCTCCTCCGCCCCGGTCGTTTCTTTCGCCACCGCCGCCAGCATCGTTTCTCCGGATGACGTGCCTAACTCTGATTTGGCGGCAATAGAGATTTTGTTTCCCTCGGTCTTCTGCGGATTGTAAACCAGGACATTCCCCAGGCCGACGTTAACCGTAACCGTTCCCTCCGTTACCTGGATCATTTCATTGACCAGATTATCCACGATATCGCCGACGCGGCCTTTCATATCCGAAAGCAATTCTTTATCGTTCGCATCCTGAGTTTTATTTATAACGACATCAAATGTATCGTCGACCTGCTGCCGGACTTCCGTTTTGATCATATCCTTATTTACTTCGCCTTCGGCGGAAACATGTTTTAACACGCTCGCGATGATCAACGTACCGATCTGAGATTCGAACTTATTCGCTTTCAACTCCGCCGCTTGAGCCTTTTCGTCCGGGGTAAAATTATCTTGCTGCTGCATATCGATACCGATATTGGTCTGAAGCGTGCTGCTCAATTGCTTGATGAATTTATCCAGCGGTCCTCCCCCGCCCTGCATAATCGCCATATAGGGGTTATCTTCGCTTGCCGATGCCCGGGGAGCAATCACCAGATAGGATATTTTCTTCGCCTTCAACAGCTGGGTCAGTTTTTCGGTATGGAACCCGCCGGTTATCAGCGCGGCATAATCGGTATTTTCCGCGTCCATCCGCTGCAGGGTATTGTTGATCATCGCCGCGTCGCGCATGGCGGCAAATTCATAAAATTTTGCCCACGCCGGGATGTACACATCGATATATGACAACTCCGGCGGTAAATTGACCGACACTTTATGCGCGTACGCCAGCGGCTCGATAAATTTACGGAACGCATCGACGTTCATTTCTTCGCGATGGACGGAAAAATAGCTCATATCTTCATTGAGCATTTGCAGATTGACCAGTTTATTCATGGCGTCAAGATTCTTGTACAAGGTATCCAGTTGTTTCTGAATATCATCGGTGTAGAGAGCGTTCCGCAAATCCTGTCTTAGTTGAGTAAGTTCATGAAACAGTTTTTCATTGGCTACTTTTTCGTATTTGGTAATATAATCGGCATAAGCGTTAAAATTAGGGTAGGAAATCAGAGTAAGTTTAATGCCGAACGCCAGATCTTTAAGAAACGAGGCAAATTCACCGGAGCTTAATAACCCTTTTTTATAATTAAGGCTGTTTTCCACCAATGCGGCGATATCATCCTTATTATTGATCGACTCGGTTAGATCAAGAATGAGACGCGAGCGTTCCACATCCGCCTTCCGGAAATCGACTTTCTGCTCCAGCTCGATAACCCGTTGTAATTCGTAAAACGTAGGATAATTCACCCGGGCCAGATTATGTTCCCCCAGCATGGTAAACAAGGCTTGCGAGTACTGGTCAAAGGGAACTTTCCCCCCGGCATATCCGGCCTCTATCCGGTCGAGTTTTTTAAGGTCGTCATTGTAAACATAATCCTTAATGCTGTCCAATGCTTGTTTAACCACGTTAAGATAGGTTAAGGCATCTTTTTTGAACGGCTGTGACTGCCGGAAAGCATCCAAATTATCCAGGTACAATCGGCCGTCTTCTACCCCATAAAGCTTTACCCCGTAATCGCTGGTAACGGCAAAAAATTCCGCGCCGGTCAGTTTCCCTTCGCGGACAAGGCAGGCCGACACTTCTTTACCGATATCTTTATCCGGGAAATTTGAGAGCAAGGGGTTATCGACGCTACCGGAAGCGCCTTCCAGGGCCACCAGGCGCAGCTGATACTGCATAGCCAGCCGGTCTAAAATCCGGGATATGTTTTGCTGGGCTTCGGAATCACAATGCGTGTCCTGAATATTAATAATCAGCTTATCGGTTCCGGAATTATAGGAATCTTTGATAATTCCCCAGCCGGAGGGTATAGCTATCTTCAGGATATCGTCTACGCCGATGCGGGGTGCCAACAAATTACCCGGCCGCTGCGCCGGAGCATTATTGAGCGCGAACGCCGTGTTCATCGTTATAAACGCCCAGACAACAACAATACTTACCCCTCGGGAAAACATCTTCTTCGGCATCACGCCCTCCCTTGTGTTATTCAGCCCCTATAGAGATATCCTATGTATAATATCTGAACAATAATTATACCATCCTATATTCAATCTGGCTATCGCCGCTTTTTTAAAGTCGATTAAAGCGACTTCAATCCGGCAACTCCGCCCTGTTCCAGCGTTTTCACCATGTCTTTGGTTGTTCTTTCCGTAACCTGGGTTAACCCGTCCAATAAAGCGACTTGTAATTCCGTCTTCTTCGACGCGTCCAGGCCTACTTCTTCTATCAGGCTATCATTCTGCCGCGGCTTTGTCGCCACGCTCTTCAATACCGTCTCAAACCGGGTATTCGCTTCTTTACCGAATAACCGATCCTGCAATCCTAAAATAGCCCCGCTATTGTCGGCATCGGAGGCACTCTTCCAGTTCTTCTCGATTAAAGCCGCTTCCTCACCGGTTACCTGCTTACCCGCGGGCATCTTTGCGTTAATAGCGCTGATAAATTGTTCCGGGGTTTTCATCGTACTCATGTCGATAGTAGAAACCGCGTTACGCACGTCTTTTCCGCAGCCATACAATTCGATATGCGTTGTCGCCAGTTCCCCGGAGGCCAGGAATATTCCCATCGCGGACACCAGCGTGCCCTGGGATTTATCCGTCTGCTCCGCGCTCTCCAGCAAAGATTGAGCGATAAAAATTCCCGTACCGGACTGGGCATAACCGAAAATATTCTGCGCATTATCGGCGATAATTCTCACATCCGCCCCTTCCGCTCCAATACCGGCAATGATCTTCCCCGCGATTTCCCGATCACTATCGCTAAGTGAAGCGCTTGCCTGCCTGGACCCGAACTGCTCGATCAGCTTCGCCTTTACCTGGTCCAAGGTATCGGAATCCACCGAGTTTACGGCGATAGGGAGAATAATCTCCTGCCCGGGTTTATCCGGACTGCTCAGCACCAGTTCTTCTTCTCCGGCATTATTAGTTCTCACCGTGCCATTGACTGCACCCATGGCACTGCGGCCATCCGGCGCCGTAAACAACACCTTACCGGAAACTCCCGCCTGCGCGTTCGGCTCCATCGATGTTTCCCGGAGTATTTCTCCGGCCGGCTTTCCGCTATATCTTAGATAGGCATCCTGCAATTGCGCCGGCGCGAAAGAAGCCCCGGCTTCGCTGATTAATTGTTTCATTATCGTACTGAATTTATCAAACGAACTCTGCGCCTTGACCACATCCTCATCGGTTCCGGCCCGGACATAAGCTAAAGCGGAGTTAAAATAAGCCGCGGCAGCCAGAGGAGTAAGCACCGGACTTATCTGCGCCGCTTTTTCCCACGATTCCGCGGCTTTCTTAAAATTATCTCCGGACGAACGGTATACTGCCGCCTGGTTCTGAGGTTCGCCTTTTCCCGCCGCTTTAAAGTCTTCGATGCCCGATTCCACCGTTGTCGGAGTGGTTTCAAATAACGCCGCGGCCGTCTCCGGCGAAATTGTTCCGGCGCCGGATTCCATACCGGAAATCTTGGCGGTAAGCGCCTGGTTGGCTTCCTCACCGAACAACCGGTCCTGGATGCCGTAAGCAAGGGAAATATCTTTCACCCCGCCGGATTGTTCCCAGTTTCTCTCGATCAAGACGGCTTCCGCTTTGCTCACTTTTTTCCCGTCG
>JAQULA010000172.1 GCA_028718845.1 Candidatus Omnitrophota bacterium | reverse complement strand
GGATTCGCTTGCCCGGGAGGTTCATCTTTCGTTCAACTATTGTGAAAGTCAACTCGGGACATCCGTGCAAAAAATTTATCTTACCGGGGGAACGGCTAAGTTCAAAGGGATTGATAAGGTACTTAACAGTATGATCGGCGTGGATGTGGAAATATGGGATTCCACCCGGAATTTACAGTTTGGAGCTTCTCTGCCGAAAGATCAATTGACGACGATCGGTCCGTTATTGACGGTTTCGGTCGGATTGGCATTGCGGGGCATGTAAATGATCGAGATAAATTTATTGCCGGAAGAATTAAGGGTCGTGCGCAAAACCGAACCGTCGCAGGCGGTGCCGGTAACCCTTATTTTACTTGTGCTCAATGCCGTTTTATTTTCCGCTCTGCTGATCGTGACGGCGGTGAATATAAACCGGAGTTTTACGCTCGGGGCATTGGAAACCCGATTGAAGGGGCTTTCCGGAGAGCAGCTGAAAATTACGGCCATACGGCAGAAGATAGCTAATCTGAAGAGCACCAATGCATTGTTCAGCCCGTTGGTCAGCGACCGGTTTCTCTGGGCTAAAAAGCTGAATCGGCTCGGTGACCTGGTTATCCCCGGGGTCTGGTTCAGAAGCGTGTCTTTCGAAAAATCGGCACCGGACGTCGTCGTTCCTTCGGTAAAGTCGAAGACTCCGGCACCGGCGGCAAAACGTTGTTTGAAAATCTGCGTGAGCGTTATTTCTTTTTCCCATGACGAGATGACTCTGGTGGGGAATTTTATGCGTAATTTAAAGACCGATGAAGAATTTTTTAAGGATTTCCAAAATATAGAGCTGGAATCGGTTGTCCGCCGGCAGATTGCCGCGGTGGAAATTATGGATTGTACCTTGTTATGCATGTTTAAACAGGAAATATTGCTGTGAGTCTATCCATACCGTTTTTGAAAAATAGTAAAATTTCCCTGTTCCATATCGGACTGGGATGCGCGGTAGCGGTATGTTTGGTGTTAACCGTTCCCCAGTTTTTGCGGGTGGGAAAAATATGCAAACAGGTTACCGAGAAAAGAAAAGTTCTTCAGGATCTGGAACAGGGGATTGAGACTTTTTCGGCGATGGAGCAGGAGCGCGATTCGCTGAACAATGCTTTTAACGATTTTTTCGACCGATTACCGGCTCAAAAAGAGTTTCCGGTGTTTCTGGAGCTGATTTCAAAGATAGCCCGGAATCATGATGTTAAAATTATCGCCATCGAGCCGCAGAAAGTGATTGAAGATGCAAATCCTTTTTACGTAAAAATTCCGGTGCTGATCGACGCCTATTGCGGCTATCATGCCTTGGGCGGTTTTATCAATGACCTGGAATTCGCCGATAAATTGATGAAAGTCGAAAACATTAAAATCAACAGCGATGAAACGAATCCGGGAACACATCAGGTTTTTTTAATAATCCATACTTTTTGTTTGCGGGAAAACGTAAATGCGACGATTAATAAGTAAAGCACTGGTATTGTTGCTGGGATTATCGGCCGCGGCATACGCGAAGCCGACGGTGCGGGAATTTACCTACGATGACCATAATAAACGGGATCCGTTCGTTCCTTTAGTTACAAAAGACGGGAAAATATTGCCGGGAGCTAAAACCGACTCGGAGATGGAAAACGAACAGATCCTTTTAGAAGGGATCATCTGGGATCCGCAGGGGAATTCGGTGGCAATTATGAATGGGAAGCTGGTCAAAGAGCAGGAGCGGGTGTTTGATTTTCAAATCTTAAAAATCAAAAAAGACGGGGTAATTCTCCAAAAGGGGGGTAAAGTACGAGTATTTAACCTAAACAGAGGAGGGGGAGAAAAAAATGAATAGACAAGAAGGCAGCGTGGGGTTTAAGTGGAAATTAGGGGTTGGCGTAATTGTGTTGATGTTGGCCGTCGCATCATTCCTGGCGGCTAATAACGTTAACCAGATGCAGGTGCAGGATACAACCACCGGCAATATCAGTGTTGAATTTAAAGACGCGGATATTCAGGATGTATTCCGGGTATTGGCGTTGAAAGGAAACATCAGTATTGTGGCGGATCCGGATGTCAAAGGGATGGTGACCGTCCAGATAACCGATGTGCCGTGGGAAAAAGTGCTCGATGTCATTTGCCGCACCTATGGCTACGCCTATGAGCGGGAAGGTAATATTATCCGGGTTACTACATTGGATAAACAGGGGCAGGAAAATTTAGTCACGGAAGTATTCAATCTTAATTATGCCAAGGCGGCGGATGTTACCGCGTCTCTGGCGGAAATGCGTTCGGACCGGGGGAAGATCAAATTTGATGCCCGGTCGAATGTGGTCATCGTCACCGATATCCCGACAAACATCTATCGTATCAGTAAGGTGATCGAGCGGCTGGATTCGATGACTCCGCAGGTTACCATCGAGGCGAAAATAATTGAGACCGCGATCGGCAACAGCGATGACCTGGGAATCAAATGGAACGCTTCGTATTCGGCGTCGATGTCTAAACGTCCGACGACATTTCCCTGGCCGGCAAACAACACCGGCAGCACCTATGCCAACTGGCTGCCCAATGGCGATGAAACCGCATCTTTTCCGACTATAGCCGCACCGGCTTTTCCGCTGGCGACAAGTTCCGATTTCTCATTCGGGATCCTGGATGGATCGGCGTTTTCGGTATTACTGGAAGCGATCCAAACGCGCGGGAAAACCACTATTTTGTCGAATCCGCGCATAACTACGCTGGATAATGAGGCGGCGGAAATCCATATCGGCACGGACTGGCCGATTGCCAATTACACCTATAATGAAGAAACCGATCGTTTCGTTATCACCGGATGGGAATATAAGAGTTATGGAGTTTTGCTGAAAGTCACTCCGACTATCAACCAGAACGGGTACGTCACGCTGAAATTACATCCGGAGATCAGCGATAAACAGGATGAAATCGATTTTCAGGGAGCGTCGGTTCCGGTGCTTTCCACGCAGTCGGCGGATGCCACGGTCATGATAAAGGACGGACAGACCCTGGTTATCGGCGGATTGATCAAGGATAAAAAAGTAACCACCCGGACCAAGGTTCCGCTGCTGGGGGATATCCCGGTGCTGGGTTTGTTATTCACGCATAAGTCCGAGGAAGTGGTTAAGAACGATTTGATGATTTTTATCACTCCGCATATTATTTCCGACGTTATGCTGTCCGCCCGCGCGCCGCAGTCTGCCGGAGAGGAATCTATGGCGGTTACCACTACCGAAGATATTTTGCCGGCCGCTGCGAAGGCTAAGGAAGAAAAAGTAACGGTATCGGAATCGTCGAAGACAACGAAACCGGCCGCGGTTGAGAAAAAACCGGCGGCGGACAAGAAGGCTTCCAAGAAAACAACGGTGCCGGAGGTCGCGGACCCAGCCCCCGACGCGTCGAATCAAGGCGTTTTGTATCGGAAGCAATAGGCTGATTTTTCCAAAATGAATCGGACAAAAACCGAGGACGCGGGTCTTAAACCGGGATTTAACGCGTCGTAGGTTTTTTGTCTTTTGAAGTAGGGCGGATGCAAGCAATCACTATCGAAGCGCAGTTTGAGAAAAACAAGGATATGCGGTATATTTCGCACCTGGATTTTATCCGGCTTATTCACCGGGCATTGCGCCGGGCGGATCTTCCGTTTGCCTTGACCGAAGGGTTTAGTCCGCACCCGAAAATTCAGTTCGGGCAGGCGCTGAAAGTCGGGGTTGAGGGTGAGGTGACGGTTAAGTTTTTTTTACGCGAGCCGGTTACCTGCGAAGAATTTAAACGAAGAATCGAGCAACAACTAACAGAAGGGATAAGGTTAAGTACCTTACATTATGGAAACTGAAACCAAAGAAATTTTGATCAGCGTGGATGAACAGGAAAAACGGGTTGCCGTGCTCGTGAACGGCAAAATGGAAGAGTTTTTCCTGGAGCGGGCAAGTGAAAATCACCTGGCCGGAAATATTTATAAAGGCAAAGTCGCGCAAGTGGTCAAGGGAATGGAAGCGGCTTTTGTCGATATCGGACTGGGGAAAAACGGATTTCTCTATGTCCAGGAGCTTTTACCGGAAACATTACGCCAGGAAGAGTACGCCGTGGATTCCGGGGAGGAGCCCGCCGAGGCGGCCGCCCGGCCGGCGCATGGAGATCATCCCGGTATCGAAACGCTCCTGAGCAAGGGACAGGATGTCGTGGTGCAGGTGGTAAAGGAGCCGTTTGGGACCAAGGGGTGCCGGCTGACCAGCCAGATCAGTTTGCCGGGCAGATTTTTGGTGCTGATGCCCTATAGCCGGAATATCGGTATTTCA
>JAQULA010000171.1 GCA_028718845.1 Candidatus Omnitrophota bacterium | reverse complement strand
GCGGCCATCTCCGGCTTGGGCAGGCCGCAATGCGGACAAAACAACGCCTCGGAACTTTTCTCTTTCCCGCATTCACTACAGGTAGTCATTGCCATAATCGCCTCCGTTCTTATTATCGCTGCTCGCCGACATATTAGTATTGCGTATTGAGTCGTGAGTATTGCGTTCTTGTTTTTAACTCGTCACTCATAACTTGTCACTTGTAATTGCTTTTGTCGTTTACTTGTGACCGGTGTCTTGTGACTTTGTGACTGCCATGGTCTGTGGTCCGTGGACCATGGTCAGCTTTTAAAGCGTGTATCCCAGCCGGTGTTTCTTCATCCCCACCCGGTGGTTCTCGGTGATCTTGATATGCGTCTCGTCGCTGATGCTGGTAACCCCGTGCCAGACCCCTTTGCGCAGGATCACCGGTTTATCCAGGATAAAACTATCCACCCGGCTCGGTTTTTTCTGGTTGCAGACATGCAGAACCGCTTTGCCGCTGATCGGCTCAAAACTCTCCATGGAATTGGGATGCTGTTCCAAACGGTCGATGGCCTTATCTTTGACGATCAGGTAGGCGATCCGCCAGCCCTGGGCAACCCGCTCGCGGGTGACGATCCGGAATTGATTGCCGCTGCCTTTTTGCTTATGATTGTTCCAATCGATAAGATATCCGTATTTCCGGAAAATATCGGTTTCGATTTTTTTCAATTCCCGGGCTACCGGATTTTTATCCGCAACCGGTTTTGACTTTATTCTTTTCATCACCATCTCCTGATTAAGCGCTGAGCAGATCAACCGTGATCGACGGATGACTCTCGATTGTCGCGTGGATAAGGCATTTGCGCGCGACACTGAGCAATGCTTCTTTGCGTTTCCCTACTTCGCCGTTCGGCAGGGTTATACCGATTTTTATTTCACCCAGCCGCGCCGGATGCTCCAGTTTATCCGCGGTGATGGTGATACGCATACCCGTGCTGTCGATGCCGCTGTTTTTGCAAAAACCGGCCACGTACACGCCCACACAGCTGGCCAGGCTGGTCAAAAAATACTGCGGCGGGGTCGGCCCGCTGTCGCTGCCGTTTTGTTCCGGAGGCAGGTCCACGATCATCGTATGCTTGCCGCACCGCGCGGAAAACTTCCAGCCGCTCTCATAATTAACGATTACTTCCATGACTATCCTCCATCCAATTACAATAAGTCATTATCGGTTACTAAAAAAGCTGCTCGTTGCTCGCTTCTCGCCGCTCGCCAAAATCTGAAGGAAGCCCACTCTTCTACTACGGCGGAATCGCTAGGATGAGAGAAGAGGGAAGCATAAATATTTTAAAGCCGTTTTTGCTTCCGTCTTCCTAGTCCCGCTGTCTTCGGCGGGACGATCTTTCTTCTTCCGTCTTATAAATTATGCCACTTTCACGTACGTTTCCCACTGTTTAAACAGTTCCGCCGTAGCCCTGACGTCGCGCATGCAGTAGCGCGCGATCGAGGCGCATTCGCCCTTGTTGAACATCTCCCCCACCTGCGCCCCGGAAACGCCCTCTTCCTTCGGGCTCTTGATCCCGAACGCCTGGGTCACCATATGCAGGCTGAAACCGCGGCGCATCGCCCCGTAAAACGTCATCTGGTCGTAAAGATCGACATGAGACTTGCTGTCATAGCGGTAAGGCATCAATTCCCGGGTCGGCTTTACCTTTAATATCCCCGAACGGACCATGATAAACGGGCAGTCGAAGCCGCGGCCGTTATAAGTCACGAACCGGGGGTAACGGCGGATCATTTTCCAGAAATTTTCCAGGATCTGTTTTTCATCACAGACCACATAATCGATATTGTCTTCGCGGAAATCCTTCAGCCCCGCGTCCTTGCTCTGAAAAAACACCGCGCCTTCCTGCGTATCGCAGTCGAGCATCGCGATGGCCACGATAAACCCGGTCAGCGGGGACAGGCCCATGCCTTCCTTGATGATCCGGGCTTCTTCCTCATCGGTCGCGTTTTTCAGCAAAACCTCCTGCGAGGTCTGGTCCAGTCCGGCGAAATCAACCCCCACAGTCTCGATATCGAATACTACAGTTCCCATCATGCCTTTCCCGTGCCGCTGGCTTTGGCATTGGTGTAGTTTAACAACCCGCCGGCAATCACGATTTCTCTTTGGCGCCGCGACAACGAAGCGCGCAGCGTTATGTTTATATTTTTTGTTTTATCACCGATCAGGATATCTTTATCCAAAGACCCGGTAATATCGCGGATCTCCAGTTCATCTCCTTTTTCGATGCGGTCGTAATCCCGCGGGTCGGCAAACGCCAGCGGCACGATTCCGAAATTCACCAGGTTCGCGGCGTGGATGCGCTCGAACGATTTCGCCAGCACGGCCTTAACCCCCAGGAACATCGGGCACAATGCCGCGTGCTCCCGGCTGGAGCCCTGGCCGTAGCTTTCACCGGCCACGATGAACACCGCTTTGCCTTCGTCGCGGATCTTCGCCGCGGCCGCGGAGAAATCCGGGTCTACGCTTTCAAACACGAACTCGGCGTATTTTTTTATATTCGAGCGGTATTTCAGCCGGCTGCCGGCAGGCATAATATGATCGGTGGTGATCTTATCAGCCACCTTTATCCCGGCCACGCCGGACAGATCATTGCTCAACGGCGTATTCGCCGGAGGCTGGCCGATATTCGGGCCGCGGACAATTTGGATTGCCTCCGGATTAGGCAGCGGCGGAATGATCATGCTGTCGTCAACCGTAAATTTTTTCGGTAACATTATCCCGGGGAATTCCCCGGACGGCATACTCAGCGGATCGACAAATTCTCCGGCAATCGCCGCCAGGGCCGCGGTCTCCGGAGAGACCAGATACACTCCAGCCGAGGCAGTACCGCTGCGGCCCTCAAAATTCCGGTTACTCGTGCGCAGGGACACCGCGCCGGTCTGCGGCGCCTGGCCCAGGCCGATACAAAAACCGCAGGCGCTTTCCATGATCCGCGCCCCGGCATCGATCAGACTTTTCAGGGTCCCGTTTTTGGCAATCATCGAAAACACCTGACGCGACCCGGGAGCTACGATCAAAGATATGTTGTCATGGACCCTTTTCCCTTCCAGCAATTTCCCGGCAATCATCAGGTCTTTTAACGAAGAATTGGTACAGCTGCCGATCGCCACCTGGTCCACCTTTTTCCCGGCCAGCGATTTCACGGTCACGACATTACCCGGTGAATGCGGCGTCGCGGCCATCGGCTCGACCGCGGACAGATTCACGCTGATCACCCGGGAATATTCCGCGTCGGCATCGGCAGTCATTTTTTTCCAGTCATCCCGACGGCCCTGCGCGGCCAAAAATTGCCGGGTCACCGCGTCCGAAGGGAAAATACTGGTGGTTACCCCGGTTTCCGCGCCCATGTTCGTGATCGTGGCCCGTTCCGGCACCGACAAAGTAGCGACGCCTTCACCGCTGTACTCCAGCACCGTGTTCACATTACCCTTGGTCGAGATAATGCCCAGGATATGCAGGATCACGTCCTTGGCTGAAACCCAGGGACGCAGTTTTCCGGTCAACTCAACCTTGACCACGTTCGGGGCAATGATAAAAAATTCTCCGCCGCCCATGGCCACGGCCACGTCCAGGCCGCCGGCGCCGATCGCCAGCATGCCGATGCCGCCACCGGTCGGGGTATGACTGTCACTGCCTAATAATGTCTTTCCCGGTTTACCGAAACGTTCCAGATGCACCTGATGACAGATCCCGTTGCCCGGCCGGGAAAAATAGATCCCATAGCGGCCGGCCACGCTCTGCAGATAACGGTGGTCATCGGCGTTTTCAAATCCCTGCTGTAAGGTATTATGATCGACATAGCTGACCGAAAGCTCGGTTTTCACTTTGGGTATGCCCATGGCCTCAAACTGCAGATAGGCCATGGTTCCGGTCGCGTCCTGGGTCAGGGTCTGGTCGATGGTAATGCCGATCTCCTGCCCCGGGACCAGTTTCCCGGAACGCAAATGCTTTGCCAGAATTTTGTAAGTAATACTCTTTCCCAATTTATTGCTCCTTGTTTTTCCGTATTGCGTATTGCGTCGTGTCCCGAATGTAGCTATTTCATCTGGTGCGGCTTCGGGATCCCGCCACTGCGGGACGTATTGCGTCAATGACTAATGGCTTACAATCCAACTATTAATTATTATAGCCTTTCATCATTCATAATTTATAACTGCTTTTCGCGGTTCACTTGTGACTTGTGACCCGTAGTATTTACTTTTACCTTTTTACTTTTTATTTAACGGTGGACCGTGGTCCATGGTCCGTGGTCCGTGGACAATTATTTAATCTCCACC
>JAQULA010000170.1 GCA_028718845.1 Candidatus Omnitrophota bacterium | reverse complement strand
GGTTTTCCCGGACCCTGGGGAACCTTATCGAGCACGGAGTTCCGATCCTGAATGCCCTGCAAATCGTCGGAGAGATCGCGACCAACAAGGTTTTCGCGGCTGAAATCAAACACTCCGCCACCTTGGTGTCCAAGGGGCAGCATTTGCACGAGGCGCTTCGGAACAGCCGGATATTGGAACAAAACACGCTTGATTTAATTGCCGTCGGCGAGGAAAGCGGCAAGATTGAAGAGATGCTGTTGCGGGTCGCCGTGATGAATGAAACCGAAGCCTCCCAACACATCGAAACAATCATGTTCATGCTCGAGCCGGCGCTGATACTGATTCTGGGAGGCATTATGGCCTTCATCGTCATGGCGATTTTACTGCCGATTTTTCAAATGAATTTCCTTATTCAATAACCATGTGGGGTGAGTATGAAAAAAAACGGATTTACCTTGATTGAATTGATGCTGGTGGTAATTATTATCGGAACCCTCGCCGCCCTGGTCGTTCCGCGCTTAGCCGGCAGAGCGGAGCAGGCGCGCACCACCGCGGCTCAGGCCGATATCCTTTCGAATATTCCGATGGCGCTGGATCTTTATGAATTAGACAACGGAGCCTATCCGACAACCCAGCAGGGCCTTGCGGCCCTGGTCGGTCAGCCGACAACCCCGCCGCTTCCCAAAAACTGGAACGGGCCGTACTTAAAAAAGAAGCCGGTCGATCCGTGGGGCAATGATTACCGCTATGCCTGCCCGGGAACGCACAATACCGAGGATTATGATCTATATTCTTTAGGCAAAGACGGAATTGAAGGCGGCGACGATGATCTCGGAAACTGGGAATAACGATAACCCGCGTTCCGGAGATGCCGGCTGCGACACAACCCGACGGGGAAGCGGGTTTACTCTTATCGAACTTTTGAGTGTCGTAGTTATTTTGGCCATGCTTATTGCCGCTGCCGTGCCGGTACTCAATAAAACCTCCCGTAATTTTTATTTCCGCAATCGGGTAAAACAGATAGAAATGCTGTTCGGAACTCTGCAAAAAACCGCGGTAATGGAAGAACGCGCCTATAAACTCACCATCGACTTTACCCAAAACCGGCTCTCGGTTTGGAACGCTCAGGATAAACCGGAGGAAGGTTTCCGCCTCAGCCGGGATGTCTTGCTCAACGCGGTCCGCCTGGGGCAGGGCATAGCGATGAGCGCAGCTACCGGCGATACCAGCAACGGAACCATCTTCTTCGCTCCGGATGGAACAATTACACCGTCGGCATTATCGATTACCGACAACCGGAACAATTCCGCCCGGCTGTCGACAACTCTTAGCGGGGAAATCGATCTGGAGTTCCTATGAGCAAACGTAAAAATCACAATCAGGGGTTTCTGTTAATGGAAGTGCTCGTCGCGCTGGCGGTGATGGCTACCGGCGTGCTGTTTTTATTGCAATCTTTCTCGGTAATCGTCCGCAGCAACCGGCAGCTGAGAAATAACCAGACGGCATACCGCCTTATCGACGCGATCTATAATCGCCTGTATGCCGGCGAGAAGCTCTCCCCGGAAACCCCGGTGTTTTCCGGCGGCGAACGCTATGCCTGGAATAGTGAAGTTACCCCGCTGGGCAATCGATTACAGCAATTGGCGTTAAGTGTGACCTGGCCCGAAAAGGGGAGAACCGCGAATATCAGCTTTGCACATACCATGTTAAAAAAATAAGTTAACAGCTTCGCGATTGACTTATGTTCAAACTGGCGATAAAATAGGATACTATGGCGATAAGCGTTGGTATCGGGACAAGTAAGGAGATGGATTCATACGCTGCGGGTTCTCTGGCCGCGTACGGCGCTTTGGAAAAAATGGGCAGCGGTAATCCGGACATGGTGTTCTGTTTTGCTTCCTCGCGCTTTGACCATATTCAGCTTATTCGCGGTATTAAAAACGTCATCCCGAGCGCTCCCCTGATCGGGTGTACCACGGCGGGGGAAATAACTACCGAGGGCCCGAATAAAAAGTCGGTTTCGGTGCTGGCGTTAAAATCCGACCGGATGCATGCGGCGTTCGGTATCGGTAAAAAGGTTAGTTCCAACTCCCGGGGGGCCGGTCAGGAAGTTGCCCGGGATACTATTATAAAAACCCGGCAAAACGCGGTCCGCCATGCGTTCATGATGCTTCCGGACGGACTCAAAGGAAACGGCGTTGATATTATCCGCGGAGTGCAGGAAGTTCTCGGAACCAGTTTCCCGATTGTCGGAGGAAGCGCTGCCGACGATTTTATGTTTCAAAAAACATTTCAATATTTCGATGAAAACGTTTACGAAGATTGTGTCGGAGGGATCCTGTTTTCCGGGGATATCAGCGTGGGTATCGGCGCGCGCCACGGCTGGTATCCGCTGGGGAAACCGCGGATTGTAACCGACGCCGATCATAATATCATTAGAAAACTCGACGGCAAACCGGCCGTACGCATTTACGAGGATTATTTCGGGAAACGGGTTGCCGACCTGCAAAACGAACCGATGGCACGCATGTCGGTCATGTATCCGCTGGGGATGTCTATTCCGGAAGAGGAAGAGTGCATCATCCGTAATGCCATGCATGTCGGCAACGATGGATCGCTGATATGCGCCGGAGAAGTCGCCCGCGGCTCGGAAATCCGGGTAATGATGGGGTCCAAGGAAACCGCGTTAAAAGCGGCGAAAAAAGCGGCAGAATTGGCATTGGGCGGCCTGCGTAAATCCAAAGCCGATATTGTGTTCGTTTTCGACTCGGTTTCCCGGGAGCGATTATTCGGCAGAAAATCAACGGATGAGATCGATGTGGTGCGAAAGATTTTCGGAAAACAAACCCCGATCATCGGATTTTACACTTACGGGGAACAGGCTCCGCTAGGTGCGACCATAAACCTGGGGCAGACTTTTTTTCATAACGAAACAATCGTCGTTTTCGCAATAGGAGAATAGCCAACGTGAAAATCAATATCTGGCTGATTTTGATCATTGGAGCGTCCATCCTGAGCGTTCTGGTCATTGTCGATAATATGATCGCCAAACTTATGGGCGGATTTATTCTCCTGGTGCTGTTGGCCTACCTGGCCGAAGTTTCCCGCGAAGAGCAGGAACAAATCGCTAAAATGCAGCGCGCCTTGGATAAACTGCGCAATGCCTACGGCGAACTTGACGAACAAGCAAAAATCATTATTCGAACCGACTTGGAATTAAACCGGACCCAGGAAGAGCTCGATAAAAAAATCAACGGGTTATATACCCTGCACGAACTGGGTAAATTGATCAACTCGACCCTGGACATCAAGAAACTCTTTTCGCAAATCACCGAACCACTTATCTTGAAGCTGGGATTCGAGCGGACCATAATTTTTTTACTGGAGGGAGAATCGAATACCCCGGAATGTAAAGCGGCCATCGGATTCAACCCGCATCAGATCGAGACCATAAAACAGGCCAACACGACCCATGAGCTCTTTAAAACCGTTTTCGAGCGCGGCAGTTCCGTCTGGGTAAAGAGCCTGGAAGGAGCTACTCCCGAACAAAAACAATGGCTGGAATTATTTAGCGTTTCGTCATTCGTTATTGTTCCCCTGGTCGTGAAAGAAAAAGTCGCCGGCTACTTTTTTATCGGTAATAGCACGACTTATAACTATATTTCCGAGGGGGATATCGATTCGCTGTTCATCCTGGCCAACCAGCTCGGAGTGGCACTGGAAAATGCCGGTCTCTACGAAGAACTGAAAAAATCGCACGACGAATTGGAAATCCGCGTTCAGGAACGCACCCGGGAATTGGCGGAAGCGAATAAAAAATTGGTGAAATTGGATAAAATGAAATCCGACTTCGTATCGGCGGTATCCCATGAGTTGAGGACTCCGCTGACGTCGATTAAGGGCTACGCTTCGATATTAAGCGCCGGACGGCTGGGAGAAGTCAGCAATGTTCAGGCGGAAAAATTGAACAAAATAAATCTGCATAGCGACGAATTAATCAAACTGGTCAACGACTTGCTGGATATCGCCCGCATTGAGTCGGGCAAGATCGGGATGAGCATAAAACATGCCTCGCTGACCGAGATCATAAAGAGTATCGCCGACCTGTTTTTCCCGCAAACCGACGAAAAAAAGATCGAACTGCGCCTGGAAATACCCGAAGATCCGGTAATGGTCTGGATGGATCCCAGCCAGATCTCCCGGGTATTTATAAATCTGATCGGTAACGCGATGAAATTCACCCCGCAGGGAGGAACGATCGCCATCCGCGTGCACACGGAAGATCCGTATATAAAAGTGGAAGTCTCCGATTCCGGGATCGGGAT
>JAQULA010000169.1 GCA_028718845.1 Candidatus Omnitrophota bacterium | reverse complement strand
CCGCATACTTCCACCTCCAGCCACAACATCCCTTTGTTGCCGATCGCGACATAATCGCCCTCGCATCCTTCCCCGAGAGCATAATCGGCCTTAACCAGATTCTTCTTAACCAGATATGCCAAGCCCGCTTCGCCGCCGGTCTCTTCATCCGGCGTAAACGAAAGCTCAACATTAACGGCCGGCATTATCTGTAATTTTTTTAACGCCGCAACGGCACTCAAGGCACAGGCGATATTCGCTTTCATATCCTCGCTGCCGCGGCCGAATAATTTTCCATCGCGCACGACCGCTTTAAACGGGTCCGTCGTCCAGGATGCCGTAGCCGGAACCACATCATAATGACCGTTGATATGTAATGTTTTTTTTCTACCGGCATTCCAGCGGGCAACCAGATTAATCCGGGAGGAACCGCCATGAATTCCCAGTTTTTTCCATTCCCGCCGCGGCACGACATAACGCCGGGTTTCCAATCCCACGGCCTTACAGCGGGATTCAAGGAGATCGACCAATTGTTCATACCGCTGCCCCGGCGGATTGACCGTCGGGATATCGACAAGTGCCTTGGTCAGCGCGATTACCTGCTGTCCATGTTTATCAATGTACGCGTTAATTTCATTCATTCATCGTATCGTTATAAGGTATAGATAATGACTATTGAGCCCCCGTAAAGTCGCCTTCACAGGGGCCAATAAGTATTTATAATGCGCTTCTCTCGTTATTTTTTCTTTTTGCGACGAGCCATTTTTGCGCGAGACACATCCCCTTGTTTATCGATAAAATAGAGGAACCCTTCTTCTCTGGTCACCCCTACTTTAGTTACCTTCTCGGGTTTGCCGCCTTTTTTGCCGCCTCTCGCCATTTTCGCTCTGGAGATATCTCCCTGCTTGTCCAGATAGTAAAGATATCCCTTTTCTCTCTTAACTCCGGCCTTAGCCACCTTATCCGCCATATTTTCACCTCCCTCCTAACGTTACATTTGATTACGCACGATTCATGCCTGAGCTTGAATAAAACGCCGCACGGATCGGTCGTATGTTCTTTCATCCTCTTTAGAAAAAAAACACGCCGGAAGTTCTCCGCTCTGCCGGTGATACTGCAGGCATTCGCAGCATTTACCTTTTCGCGAACAGCCTGAGTACGTGCAATTACATGCTTCCCGGTTCTTTTTTATATTGGTACACTCTATCACGACACTACCATCTTACGTGCCAATACGCTTGCTGTCAATCATTCCTTCGAGCATGGCTACCGCGGATAACATCGCCAAGGCACTCGTTTTCGGATTCAGCTCCGAGGGAACATTCTCGGCACAACTACGTATTGTACCAAAATCTCCCTTAATTTCAATAGTATGTATATTTCTTTTTACCCGGCGCGAAGCCACGATACATACCCGGGTTCTTTTCGGACCGATCCCGGCCAGGCTCAAAATCGCGGCAACATTGATATTTTGGGGAAACGCCGCCACCGCTTCCAGCGCCGATCCTTCAAAAATTACCCGCTCTTTTTTTATCGCGGCTATATCGATATTGTGCTTAATAATAAACGGCGCCCCGGCCAGTCCGGCCAACGGTTTCGTCGTCGTCAGGGTCACGCTGGAAATAGTCCCGACCTTCGCCGCCTTCAAAGCGTCCAGCCCGGCAATCGCTCCGCTGGGAACATAAACCCGAATGCCCCGGGATTGGGCCTTGGCCAGCAGACGGGGATGCATCAGCAGCCCCCCCGCGCTCATAATCATCACATCTTTCCGCAGCGTAACCGCACCGTCAACTACCTTCGGAACCACCCCGGCTCCGGCGGCTTCGATGACCACGTCGCTGTGTTTAATCAGTTCTATGAGCGAATACACCGGGATTTTTGTTTTCAAAGAACGCCGCAGCGCGGCAACTTTTTCCGCATTCAGTTCGCAAACTCCGGTCAACCTGATCTGTTTTCGGTAGCGCCGGGCCACCGTTCCCGCTAAATACGAACCGATAGCGCCGCATCCGACAATCCCGACCTTAAGCATTTCGCCCACTCTTTTTCGATCCGACCGCAAGCATCCGGTCCAGTGAACGCCGCGCCTTTTTACGCACCGGTTCACTTACTTTTACCTCGAACACGCCGTTTTCCAAGCTGTGTGCCAGCCATCCCAAAGTGGTTAATTTCATATCGGCGCAGAGAAAGTGTTCGCTGGGGCAATAAAACTTTTTCCCGGGATTCTCCTGCTGCAAACGGTAAATCATCCCCAGTTCTGTTCCCACGATAAATTCGTTCCCGTTGGAGTGCTGCACATACGCCAGCATCCCGCTGGTCGAGCCGATATAGTCGGCATGGCCGAGCAAACGCTGCGGGCATTCCGGATGGGCGATAAATTTTGCTTTAGGATGCTGTTTCTTGGCGGTTAAAATTTCATCTTCGGAAATACGCATATGGGTCGGGCAAAACCCTTCCCATAAAATAATTTTTTTCTGCCTTAGTTTTGATTGGATATAGGTACCCAGATTCTGATCCGGAACGAAAATAACTTCCCGGCTCGAAAGCGAATCAACCACTTCCACGGCATTACTGGAGGTACAGCAGATATCACTCTCGCCTTTGACTGCTGCCGAGGAATTAACATAACAAACCACCGGAACCCCGGGATAGAGTTTCTTTAGATCGCGCAGCTTTGGCAGGGTGATCATATCCGCCATCGGACATCCCGCTTCTTTGACGGGAAGAAGGATCTTTTTATCCGGGTTCAGGATTGACGCGGTTTCCGCCATGAAATGCACTCCGCAAAACACCACCACTTTTGCTTTTACCCGGGTCACCGCGCGGCTTAATTCCAATGAATCCCCCCGGATATCGGCTATTTCCTGGATCTCCGGGCGTTCATAATTATGCGCGATAATGACCGCGTGTTTTTCTTTCCTGAGGCGGGAAATCTTCTTTTTCAGCGTCTCAATATAGTTTTTATCTTCGCTTACGCGCGGATTTGGTCCCATCTGGCCTTCTCTTGACAATTCGGTTGTGCCCATCGACAAATACCGTTTTCTGAACATGCTGACGTGCTTCCGCGGAATCCATCACTCCGTACGAGATGATAATAATGATATCACCGATCTGGGCCCAGCGGGCCGCCGCTCCGTTCATGCAGACCACCCCGGACCCGGCCTCCCCTTCCATAACGTAGGTTTCCACCCTGGTCCCGTTGTTGACATTAACCACCTGGACCCGTTCATTGGGATAGATATCCGCCGCTTCCATAATCTTTTTATCGATGGTAATACTGCCCATATACCGCAAATTAGCATCGGTAACCGTCGCCCGGTGTATTTTCGATTTACACATTATTCGTAACATTACGATATCCTCTGTAGATACGGCCTAAACCTTTATTACTATGTTATCAATCAAGCGCACATTGTCAACAAAAATTGCCGCCGCGATAATTGTCGTTCCGGCTATCTTCTTTTTAGGTAAAAGACCGCACGGGTCGACGATAACAATATAATCTATTTTAACAGATTTTATCGTCGATAGCAACTTTTTCATTTTCGCGATGATCACCGCGCTGCGGCGTTCTCCCCGACGGATAAGCCCACGGGCCGCGGTCAACGCGCGATAAACGATCCGGACCTCCCGGCGGCGGGACTCGGATAAATAAGCATTGCGTGAGCTCATAGCCAGTCCGCCGGGTTCGCGGACGATCGGCAACACCTTTATCTTTATCGGAAGGTTAAGATCCCTGGCCATAGCGGTAATCACCAGCGCCTGCTGAATATCTTTCTGTCCGAAGTACGCCGAATCCGGCATTACGATATTGAATAATTTCGCCACCACCGTGGTCACGCCCTGAAAATGTCCGGGGCGCGACGCGCCGCACATGGTCCGGGTTATCCCGTCCACCTCCACCCGGGTCCGATACGAAGCCGGGTACATCTCCGAATCGTCCGGGACGAACAAATAATCCACGCCGTTCTTTTTAGCCAAAGCCGCGTCCCGGTTTAAATCCCGAGGGTACTTGGTAAAGTCTTCGGCCGGTCCGAACTGTAATGGGTTAACGTAGATGCTCATGACCGTTACATCGCATTCCCTGACGGATTTACGAACCAATGAGCAATGCCCTTCATGCAAATACCCCATTGTCGGAACGAAACCGATGGTTTTCTTTTCAGCTTTCAGCGCCCGGCTGATGCGTTGCATCCGGGTGATACTGCGTATCAGTTTCATTGTTCACGCCCTCTTGTAGCGGAATAACCCAGTAACAAACCAAATAGATCCACAACCCCATTCCCCAAAATAAGAACAAAGCCGTAAACATAATCCGCACCACCGCAGGATCAAT
>JAQULA010000168.1 GCA_028718845.1 Candidatus Omnitrophota bacterium | reverse complement strand
CCGTACCCGGATTAATCCAAAATAAATGCACCCCGAAATCGGTTACCCCGGTTACGACCATCCCGGTGTACCGGCCCTGCCGTTTAAGCGCCGACACCAGTTCCGCGGAGAAAAAATGCTCGCAGACCACAACATCCGGCTGTTTATCGATTATATAACGGATAAGCTTACGGCCATGGAAAGCATTCATTTGATGCCGGATAATGCGCACCAGCGGAGCAATCGGAGCGAAATTGAGCAGATGGAAAAAAAGCCCCCAGACAAACGGGACATAGGTTACCAGAAAGATATAAACCGCGGGATAGGCTTTACGGAAAAAACTGCCGCTGAAATCAAGCGCATCGATCTTCTCAGCCGCAACCGCTCCGCCGCCGCAGCGCGCGAACGCGTTATACAAAGCCTCGGCCGCCTTGCGATGCCCGGCCCCAGCCGAGGCATGAATAATGAACACCTTCACCCCAACCTCCTTGTTTAAACAGCGATTAGAAATTCACCGAATTATCCAGCTCATTCCCCCGCATAAGCACCCCGCCGGAAATTATGATCTTGAATGCTTCTTCAACGGTGATATTCAAAAAGGTCACGGCGGACCTGGGCACATAGACAAAAAATCCGCTGATCGGATTCGGCACCGATGAAATAAACACGCACACCATGTCGACGACGGCTCCATCCGGCTGCTTGGTTAAAAATTCATTGGTCAAAAACCCGATAGTATAAATTCCTTTGCCGGGGTATTCGAAGATCACTACTTTTTTAAATGCCATGCGTTCTTCGGAAAAAAGGAATTTTACCAATTGCTTGGCCGAAGGATAAATTTGCAACACCAGCGGCAGGCGTAAAAACCAGTTTTCGACGAACGGGACGATCCTTTTCACAAATACGCTGGTCGCCAGGATCCCGGTAAAAAATATCAGCCCCAGGATCGCCAGCAGCCCCACCCCGAAAACCGAAATCCCGAAAAGATGATTAAGGTAGTAATTAATATAGCGCCCGAGCAGGTTATCCAAAAAACGGATAAAGATCCCCAGCGTATAAATGGTTATAAACACCGGCAGCAGAACAATCAGTCCGGTGATAAAATACCGGCGTAATTTGGCTTTATTCATTACCTCACCCAATGGTTAACCCGCTGAACCCCATAAACGCCAGAGACAGCAGCCCGGCAATAATAAATGCCAGCGGAGCCCCCTGCATAGCCGCCGGAATCCGGGCTAATTCCAGGCGCTCCCGGATACTGGTCATTAAGACCAAGGCCAGGGCAAAACCGATACCGGCACTGAATCCCTGCACGACGCTCTCCAGAAAACTCAAATTATTTATCGCGTTCAAAAGCGTTGCAAACAACACAACGCAATTCACGGTGATCAACGGCAGATAAATTCCCAGGGCCTTATACAATGCCGGATTAAACTTACGCACGAAAAATTCGACCAGTTGAACAAAACAGGCAATCACCAGGATAAATGAAATTATATTCATGTATTCCAGTTTATACGGGACCAGAATAAAATGATACAGCGGCCAGGTAATGATCGCGGACATCGTTACCACAAAAGTCATGGCCACCCCCATGCCCAAGGCAACATCAAGTTTTTTGGAGATACCGATGAATGCGCAAAGCCCCAGGAAACGGGCAAACACGAAATTATTCACAAAAATTGCCGCAACGGCAATTCCGATTATCCGCGTAATATTGATCTCCATTATCGTCCACCCTTATTTCTCAACTCGCTGATCATATCCCCGTATTATTCGGACTGCCTTGCCTGCAGCCGGGCGGTTACGGCGTTTAAACCGGCAATAAGCAGGCCGATCGTGATAAACGCGCCCGGAGGCAGAATCATCGCGATCACCGGTTTGAACCACGCTCCGAGTACCGGAACGCCGAACCAGGTCCCGTTCCCGAGTATCTCCCGAATCGAACCGATGACTCCCGCAGCCAGAGTAAACCCCAGCCCCATGCCCAATGCATCGGCAATCGATGGCAAAACCGGGTTTTTACTGGCAAAAGCCTCGGCCCGGCCCAGGATAATGCAATTGACCACCATAATATCCACAAATAATCCCAATCGTTCATAAAGCGCCGGCAGGTAGGCCTGCAGCACCAGCTTTACTATGGTCACGAATGTAGCGATCACCAGGATATAACACGGAATCCGCACTTCCGCCGGGACAAAATTCTTGATCAGCGAAATAATCGTGTTCGAGCCCAGCAGGACAAACAATGCGGCGATCCCGATGCCGAATCCGTTTTCCGCGCTCACGGTTACCGCCAGGGTCGGACAAAGGCCGAGCATCAGCCGAAAAGTCGGGTTCTCGGCACACATCCCGTTGGCAAAGCATTTTTTTAAACAAGTCAGGGTTGTCTTCATGAGCGTTCCTTTAACACACCTCCGATGATACTGAATAATGCCGCAAGCAGCCAAAAAGCCACGGCATGTTTTTTAGCTTTACTGATGGGATGTTTCAGGCGATAACCGGGATGCACCCGCACCACCGCAACGGCATGGATATCACAATCGCCTCCGTGCAAACTGCAGGCCCGGTTAAATACCCCGGTGACCTTCAGATCATCCCCATGCCGGCTATACCTTCCGGTATGAGAGACGGCATTCCCCATCGACGATCTCATCCATGCGCCCAGAGCCCGGTTGCCGTCCAGCAGGTTAACCCAGACAAACCGGCCTTCGCGCAATACCGGGCCGATCGCTTCGCCCTGGATGGTCACGGTTTTTCCGGTATAAGCCTGAGATTGGGCCAACAGGTCCGCCACGGTTACCACGTCGCCGGTCTCTGCGCCGAGAACCAGCGGCGCATTGATAACGCACACCCACACGATCATAAGAATATATTTATAATTTATCATTTTCCCTTTATAAAAGCAACGATAAAACCGGCCAGGATAAACAGAGCGATAAACTCCAGACGGCCCGCCCACATCTGCAGGATAAAAACCATTTTCAGCAATGCCGGCATGCCGATATCGGTGATCCCGCAGGAAAGACCGACATTTGCCGCCGCGGAAGTGGACTCGAACAACGACGAAACAAATGGATATCCTAAAAAAGCGCCGATCAACGCGCCGCCGAAATAAAGCACCAGAAAACAAAACGTGATCATTAACGCCGAACGCACCAACTTATCTTCCAATACGATATCCTTAATATGGTGTATCTTTTTGATCAGCACCGCTGATTCCGGCAGCAAAAACCGGTTAATATCCAGCGAAAACGCCTTAAGAATCACTCCCAACCGGAACATCTTAATTCCGCCGGTGGTCGAACATATCCCTCCCCCCAGCCCCATAGCGATAATCAATATCACCAGCGCGAAATCCCCCCATTCATTACCCATCTGGACCGCGTCGATCGTTTGATAACCCGTACCGGTATGCGCGGAAATAAGCTGATAAAACCCCTTTAAAAAAACCGGTAATGCCGATGCGTAGGTCCGCGACAAGCTCAGCTGGCTGCCCAAAAGGATAAACAGCATGATCATGCTTACGGAAAAAACCTTTATTTCGATATTCCTCAGCAACTCCTTGCGGTTGCCGTGCCAAAGCTCATAATGCAGCTTGAAATTAATCGCGCCCAACACCATAATCACCACGGTAACCATTTCCATCGCCCGGCTATGGTAAAATAAAACACTTTGCGAATGGGGCGCGAAACCGCCGGTATCGAACCCGGCCATGAACAAACAAGCCCCGTCAAATAAACTCACTCCCAACGGCATACCCTTGGCGATCCCGACCAAGGTCAATGCACACGTTCCCAGCACGAAATAAACCATGCTCACCGCCCAAATAAACCGAGCCGTGCTGATAACATTGGGCAGCACCCGTTCATCCCGCGCTTCCCCGACATACAAACGAAAGGCCCCGCTGGCCCCGCTGACAAAAAAACTCAGGGCGAACACGACAATTCCCTGTCCGCCCAAAAACATAATAAGGTGCCGCCACAAATTGTGTCCGAAGGAGAGATGGTCCAGATCCTGGATCAGCGTTAATCCGGTGGTGGCAAATCCGCTCATCGCCTCGAAATAGGAGTCGAGAAAACAACCGAAATGACCGCTAAGGAACAGCGGGATGGCGGCGATAAAAGCGGCAATCAGCCAGGCTAAAGCCACCGTAACCATCCCCTGCATCCAATTAGGATCATCATCGGTGCGGCAAAAAATCAACAGGCTGTTTCCCAATACCAGCGAAACCGCTATCCCGATAATAAAATCGCAGACAACCCCGTATTCGCCCAGCGTCAGGGAAAGAACCAGCGGAATCCCCATGGATAATCCCAAGGCAACAACAATCTTCCCTAGATAATAACCGATTATTTTCAAGTCATGGACACGTGATTTAAGCAGAAA
>JAQULA010000167.1 GCA_028718845.1 Candidatus Omnitrophota bacterium | reverse complement strand
TGTAAATCGGAAATTAAACCGGATGTCCGGTTTAAGGATATTCCGCTGGCCGGCCCGATATATGAAGCAAAAGGCTGTGAAAAATGCCGGTTTACCGGTTATAAAGGCCGTATCGGTATTTTTGAATTGCTGCCGATAAACGAAGAAATTCGTAATATGATTTATTATCGCAAATCCAGCGATGAAATCAGAAAACGGGCTGAGGCGATGGGCATGCGTAGTTTGTATAAATGCGGACTTGAAAAAATGAAAGCCGGATTAACGACATTGGAAGAAGTAATTGCGGTAACGGTGTCCGATTAAGCGGTTCGCTGTGCCGGTTCTATGCCGGAACTACGCGGTTATTGAAATTCAGAAAAAGAAAGACAATACGGGATGCCAGACTTTTTATATAAAGCGAGAGATAATGATGGTAATTTAGTACAAGGGACAATGATTGCCGACGGGCAGGCGGAAATAATTGAGATCCTGCAGCGGCGAGGATTGCTGATTACCTCGATTCAGGAAATCGTTTCCAAACAAAAAGGGAAAAAGCTCGGACCGGGGTTTGGTAAACGGGTGGTGTTGTCCGGGCGGGTTAAGAATGACGATTTGTGTATATTTGCGCGGCAGTTGGGAACATTGCTGAACGCCGGTGTTCCGTTGTTACGCAGTCTTGCGGTATTGAGCAAACAGATCAGCAGTGCGCCGCTGCAAGCGGCTGTTGATAGGATTAAAGAGGATATTCAGGGTGGTAGTACGCTGAAGGATGCACTGGACAAGCATCCGAAAGTATTTTCCAAATTCTGGGTTAATTTAGTAGGCACGGGCGAGGCCTCCGGACAGTTGCCTTCGGTTCTGGATCAGATTGCCCAATATTTCGAAAGTTCGGGGGAATTGCAGCGTAAGGTGGTTTCGGCGTTGATGTATCCGGCAATCCTCCTGGTCGTATGTACCGGAGCGATCCTGGTTTTTGTCGTAAAAATTGTTCCGGTATTTGCCTCGATGTTTACCAGTTTCGGCAGTGAACTTCCGCCCATAACCCAATTTGTGGTCAATCTGAGCAGTTTTTTGCGGGTATTTGCCTTGCCGATGTTTTTGCTTACCCCGGTTGCCATATTCGGATTCGTGAAATTAATTCATACCAGCAAAGGAAGGCTGGTGTTCGATCAGATCCGGCTGGGATTGCCGATATTCGGGCCGTTATTTAAACATATTGCCGTGGCCAATTTCGCCCGCGGTTTGGGAACGATGATTGCCAGCGGAGTTCCGATTCTTTACGCATTGGAGATTGTTACTAAAACCGTCGGGAACCGGGTGGTCGAAGATGCTCTGGAAACGGTCAAGGATAGTGTGCGCGACGGAAAATCGATAGCCGAACCGCTTGAATCCTGCGGGATTTTCCCGCCCATGGTTGTGTTGATGGTGAATGTCGGAGAAGAAACCGGAGAACTGGCGGACATGCTCAAGCATGTTGCGGTTTTTTATGAGGAACGTATTACCATGGTCGTGGAACGGTTGTCATCGTTGATCGAGCCGTTTATGCTGGTATTTATGGGCGGGCTGGTCGGATTTTTGGTTATCGCTATGTTTATGCCGATTTTTAAGCTGGCAACTTCCGTAAAAATGTAATATAATAGTATTGTTGAAAGATAAAATTTGATCTGAGGAGGAAGCTATGCGCCAAAATGGTTTTACCTTGATGGAATTAATGCTGACCGTAGTGGTATTGGCGATTCTTGTCAGTATTGCGGTGCCGACTTACATCAGTACTACGGAACGGGCGCGGGCCCGCGAGGCAATCGCTACCTTGAATGCGATGCGTGCGGCCGAACATAGCTATTCTTCGGAACGCCGTACTTATATCCCGATAACGCTTGCTGACACGGATGATACCTGGAATTTGATCGGGATGGAAAATCCCAATGCGAATGCCAGCCGTTCGTGGAATTATACGTTTGCTGCCAATGGAGAGGGAACGGCAACACGTACCACCGGTCCGAACGCTACGGAAATTATTACTTTGAGTGATACCGGAACGCTTAACGATTCAGGTTTTACTCCGTAGTAATGACCCGCAGGATGCTGTCAGCGGCTTTTTTACTGGCTTCCCATGTGCCTAGGTTCCGGCGCAGATAAGCCAGTTCTTTTTTGGTCTGCTCTATTTTACCGGATGAAAAAAACTCCAGCGTAATCGCGACGATATTGTCGGCCCGCACTTTATATTGAATTAATTCCGGAACGATTTGCTTTCCCGCGACGACATTAACCAGCCCGATATAGGGCAATTTAATGAGCATACGCGAAATAAACCAGGTTGGGAAACTGGTTTTGTACACGATCAGCATCGGTACTTGCCGGATGGCGGTTTCAAGGGTAGCCGTTCCGGAGCATACCCAGGCAAATGAGCAGGCGCTTAAAATATCATGCATATCAGGATCGATAATTCGAACCGGAGGGTTTTGGCAGGCTGATATTATTTTTGTGATTTGTCCGCCGGAGATATTGGGGGATTTCAAAAGCGCGAAGCGAATCTCCGGCATTGACCGGTTCAGCAGTTGAGCCGATTTAAGCATGGCCGGCAGCAGGCGCTGAACCTCGCCTTCACGCGAGCCCGGCAGAAGGGCGATGATTTTATCCTGCGGGGAAAAACCGGCCTGGCCGAGTATCCGGGAATCGACGCGGGCTTGCACGCTTTCGGTCAGCGGATGCCCGACGAATTCGACATCAACGTTGTTATCGCGATAAAGCTTTTCTTCAAAGTCGAAAACCACGAGCATCTTATCGACCACTTGTTTGATTAATGCCATGCGTTTTTTCCCCCAGGCCCAGATTTGCGGGCTGATGTAATAAATTATTTTCACCTCGGGGAAATCTTTTTTTATCCGCCGGGCCAGCCGTAGGTTGAACCCGGGGTAATCGATGAGAACAATCGCGGACGGTTTTTGCCGGCGTATTTCTTCGAGAACAAGCCGAAAGGCTTTTTGAAAAACGGATAAATGCTTGATCACTTCGACAAAACCGATTACCGCATAGGGAGTCAGGTCGGCGAATAATTCCGCTCCGGCGGCGCGCATCCGGCCTCCGCCGATGCCGGAGATGGGCATATCCGGCCGCCGATTGCGTAATGCTTTGCAGAGAGCGGCGCCGTGCAGGTCCGCCGAAGGTTCTCCGGCAATAATAAAGAGTGGGGAGTTATTCATGTTTGCGAATTTGCGCGGTAATGGCTAAGGCGATACGCAGCGCTTCCTTAGCGTCTTTGCCGCATACCACCGGTTGTTTGTTCTTCTTGATGCAGTCGATAAAAGAATGTAATTCTTCGGCCAGCGGTTCTTTTTTGGGGACGGCAATCTCTTTTTTTAAAATCTGGGCATGTTTTTTTTCATACCGGGTTATTTTTTGCTGGGCATAATCCAGGCTGATGTAGGAGTTCTTCTGAAAAATCCGGATCTTACGCATTCCTTCGTCGCTGATACGGCTGGCGCTGAGATTGCATACCGTTCCGTTCCTGAAAATAATGCGGGTGTTGGCGATATCTTCGGATGAGGATAAGACCTTTACGCCCACGGCGTGAAAATTTTTAACCGGTGATTGTACCAGCGATAAAATGATATCCAGATCGTGGATCATCAGGTCGAGGACAACGCTGACATCGGTGCCCCGGCGGGGATAAGGGCTTAACCGGTGTACTTCGATAAATCGCGGATTAGTGCAGATGCGCTGCAAGGTGCGGATAGCCGGATTGAATCGTTCAACATGCCCGACCTGCAGAATTTTCCGGTTTTTCTTGGCCAGCATGATTAATTTTTGCGCATCCGGGATGGTCGTGGTAATCGGTTTTTCCACCATAACATGGATGCCGTGGCGAAGAAAATCCCGGGCGATGGCAAAATGGCTGGTGGTCGGGGTGGCAATGCTGACGGCATCAACCAGGCTGAACAACTGCCGGTAGTCGTTAAAAGCCCGTGTCGTAAAATCCGCCGCGGTTTGTGCCGATTTTTCCGGATCGTTGTCGCAGATCCCGACGAGTTCGGCGTGAGGGCATTGCGCATAAATCCGGGCGTGAATTTTTCCCAGATGTCCTGCTCCGATAACCGCTACCCTGATTTTTTTCATAGGTTTAACTTTAACACATCCGTTATAATGCTGTCAAGAGCGGCGTGTTCACTGAAAGGCGTTGCGCGCAACTCACCGTTCGCGGTAACAAGCGTATCGAGCTCAGCGAGCACCGGACTTCGGGAGCTTTTGCCCATTTCGTATTGACGTAAACCGTGATTTATAGTAATCTATACCAAACATGAAGAAAAAAACGGGAAAATTTCTGGTGTCATTTATCAGCGTGGCGGGGATACAGCTGCTGTTGGTCGTAATTAAACTTCTGCCGGAGAAACTGCTCTAT
>JAQULA010000166.1 GCA_028718845.1 Candidatus Omnitrophota bacterium | reverse complement strand
TACGGACAGGTTGACGTGGAATAAATTTTTACATTCATATCAGCCCCCTTTGCGCAGGTTTTCCCGGGCTTGGGTTAAACGGACTAAATGCCGTTTTTCTTCATCGATAACCCGGCTGATAATTTTTTTCTGCTTTGACGAAAGGTATTCCTGCAGCGCGGAATAGACCAGGATCGATTCTTCTTCCACCGCGACACCAAAATCCAGCGCTTCCCGATCCGAGGCAAACAACTCGGTCTTTTTTTGTTCGATCAATTTTTGAGTGATAATGTAGTTGCCGGATACGGCTTTAAAATAATCACTGTATTCGCCGGCGGAAAACTCATACGCGCCGTCTTCCTGCAAATCATCGATCATCGTTTGAAAAACCACCCGGTGATTTTTTTCCTGTTCCTTTAAATCACACCACATTAAACGCAGCGGCTCCTGCCGGGCCTTTTTTTCCAGCCGGGCATACAGGCTCTCCCCGTTTTCCTCAACATGAACGGCAATCTCCAGGATTTCCCGGACATTAAGCGCTTCCTTCATAATTACCCCTCGGGTTAGACATCCAGCAGTTTTTTTGCCGACGATACCGGCTCCGCAAACGCGTCCAGATCATTTTGATCGGGGATATATTGGATATAGGTACCAGGCCCGATCAGTTCCAGACCGGCCTCCTGCAAAGAGGTTTCCAGCTCTTTAAAACCCACGGTTGACCAGCCGTAAGACCCGAAAGTCATTCCGTAGCGGTTTTTCGGTCGCAGTCCTTTAAGATAAGTCAGAAATCCGCCCATCGACGGCAATACCCGGTTATTCAGGATCGCGCTGCCGACAGCCACGATCCGGGAACGCATCACCTCGGTTACGGCGTCGGAGAGTTCGCTTACTTTAAGATCCACCAGTTTGACCGGAATGTTTTCCCGGTCAAGACGCTCGAAAAGCGCCCGCGCCATTTTTTCCGTGGAATGCCACATGGTATCGTATACGATTACCGCCCGCCGGTCCGATTCATAACCGGCCCATTTTTTATACCGCGAAACGATCCTGACCAGATCCGCTTTCTCCCTCCAGATCAGCCCGTGCGAAGGGCAGATCATTTTTATCGGCAGCGTTCCCAGCGTTTCCAAAGCTTTAAGCACCTGATTGCCGTAAGGCATGACAATATTCGCGTAATACTTTTCCGCTTCTTTTAAAACGATATCGGTCCCTATTTCATCGACAAAACGTTCCGGGCTGGCATAATGCTGGCCGAAAGCGTCGTTGGGAAAAAGGATCTCGTCTTTTTCGCAATAGGTAGCCATGGAATCCGGCCAATGCACCATGGGCATCAGAAAAAATTTCAGTGTCCTGGCTCCGATATTCAGGGTATCGCCGCTATTGACCACTTTAAAATTCCACTGTTTTTTAAAATGCCGCTGCAGACCTTCCTTTCCTTTCGGAGAACACACCACCACCGCCTGCGGGCACAATTCCAGCAGTTTATCAATCGTACCGGAATGATCCATTTCCGTATGGTTGGAAATAATATAACGGATTTTTGCCGGGTCGATCACGGCCCGGATACGCGAAACCATTTCCTCGAAACCATAGGACTTTACCGTATCGATCAGGGTCGGCTGTTCATCGACCAGGAGATAGGCATTGTATGAAGAACCGGACGGGGTCGAATATCCGTGAAAGTTGCGTAAATCCCAATCAATATATCCGGTCCAATAAATATCCTTTGCGATCGCGGTCATACCTTCCCTCCCCGTTATTCTTTCACTTCTTCAAACTGGTCTTTCCCTACCCCGCATTCCGGGCAAACCCAGTCATCCGGAAGATCGGCAAACGCCACATTGTTGTTTTTCGCCGGGTCATAGATATAACCGCACACCAGACAAACAAATTTTTTCATAACCATCTCCCTTTCCGTTAGACTTTGAGGTACGGCTCGATCAAACTTATCAGCTTTTCTTTCGGAACCGCGCCCACGCTTTGCTGCATCACTTTTCCCTTGCTGAACAGGATAACCGTGGGTATGCTCATCACGCCGTATTTCCCGGCGACATCCCCGGCCTCATCGACATTGAGCTTGCACACTTTCATTTTACCCTGATACTCCCGGGACAGCTCTTCGATGGTCGGGCCGAGCATCCGGCAGGGTCCGCACCACTGGGCCCAAAAATCCACCAGCACCGGAAGATCGGACTGCAGTACTTCCTGTTCGAAATTTTCCGTTGTCAGCATCGTAGCCATGAAAACCCCCTTTTTATTTAACCAGTTTTGAAACATTCGGAATGCAAAACGAATCGATAAGATTGACCTCCGGGACTTCTCTTGAAAACTGCTGTTCTTTTTTTAAAAAATCCCGGCCTTGAATTTTTTCTTCAAGGAAAGAAGCGAACATTTCCCGGTCGCCATCATTTTGCGTTGTTTCCGACAATTTTTTATACGATGAAATCACGCCTTCGGTCAATTCCAGGCACAAATTAATCGCTCCGTCCAAAGAAAAATTGTCCGGATTCAATTTGCAGACCGAGCAATGCTGTTCGGTATCCGGCGCGGCGGCCACCCCGGTCTCTTTAAAACGTTTCAACAGCCATTGTTTGTTCTGTTTTGCCGCCGCGGAAATATCGCCGAAACGCTGCCGGATCTTACCGTTCCGGATCAATTCCGCGGTATGCTCACAGCACACTGCCGTGGCATTTTCCAAACATATCGCGTTCTGCAAACTTGTCCGGCAAAAATCTTCACTATTGTTTGTCGTATCCATCGTTACCACCCCCAAGATGTATGCTTACCTAAAAAATTTAGATTCATTTTCCCGCATTTAGTTTCATTGTTACCGCACGGTAATTGTTTTAGAGCTCTCCCAAAGCCCATGAATATTGCAATAACTCGCCGCAATCAGCGTCCCGGACTTCTCCGTTTTCACGGCCAAAGTGACCGAAGGCGGGGTAAACACCGTACTGGTATTCGGCCCCTGGACCGAAGCGCCGTGTCCGGCAAATTCAACCCTGGCAACCAGATAAGGAAATTTCTCCCCGGACGGAAGAAAATAAACTTCGATCCAGGCAATATGGTGCTCGGTTGTATTCGGATGGGCGATTTCCTTGCCCACGCTTACTGTCACAGTCAGCCCAGCTCCTTTGGCAACCGTATCCGCAGCCTCAATAACCGGGACATGTTTTTCCGTTTTCCAATCCGCAGTCTGTACAATGTCTTTTATCGATGCCATCTCACACCTCCTTTATTATTTAAAACGTATTGTGTATTGAGTGAAAAATCAATACCCGACAAAATTCTCCGCCATGATCATGTCTTCCTTACAGCCGGCGTCACGGCACAGCGCTTTCATCGCCTCGACCATCGGCGGCGGCCCGTAGATGAAAAACCGGCGTTCGGAAATATCGGCGATCTGCCGTCCGACCAGCTGCTTATCGATCCGGCCGAACCGGCACACCGCGTCCGGATCCGGGTAATCGGTCAGCGTGTAAATCAGCCTTAGCGCCCGGGCCTTTTTCTGCCAGGCGTCAAGCTCGGCCTTAAACGCGATCTCCTCATAGATGCGGTTCGAATACAGCAACACCGCATCGGTCGGCAATCGCTTTTCGGTAATATACTGAATAATCGAAATAACCGGGGTAATCCCGATACCGCCGATCAAAAATCCAATCTTGGCGTCGGCCTCGTTAAACACGCATTTCCCCAGCGGCCCGTCGAACAAAACTTCATCGCCGGGTTTTAGCCGCAGCATCCGCTGTGAGAATTCACTTTCGCTCAGGCGTTTCGTCACCTCAATATAAGGCTCGGTCGGCGATGATGAAAACGACAGGTACTTGTTGAGTTGGCGGTTAGCCCGGTTTTTTTCGTCGAACCGGACACCGACGAACTGCCCGGGAACAAACCGGATAACTTCGCCGCTCCGGAAGCGAAAACTGGCCACACTAGGCGTACGATTGATTTTTTCCAGAAATTTCACTTTAAATTCCATACCCAGCCTTCGCTTTTCGTTCGCTTTTTCGGCGCGGCGTCATTGCCGGCGGCAAACCTTGCACGTGCCGTAAAAATACCCGTGCAATTTTTCAATCGCATGCCCCTCCACCGCTCCGTTCTGCAAAGCCGGGCAGGGGTGCAGGTCGATATCGAATATCCGCTTGCATTGCTTACAATAGAAATGATGGTGCGCATCGGTCCTGGCCTCAAAACAAGACCGGTCGAAATCAATACGCATCTCGCTGATAATATTTTTTTCCGCGTAAAGGGACAAAATCGCATACACCGTTGCCAGGGAAATCGCCGGAAAATGCTCCTGCATTTTCGCGTATACGTCATCAACCGTGAGATGCCCGCGCGCCGCGGTAATGATCTTATACAGAGCCGCCCGCTGCGGCGTCACCCGGATATGCCGGGTTTT
>JAQULA010000165.1 GCA_028718845.1 Candidatus Omnitrophota bacterium | reverse complement strand
GATGACGGTTTTCCCCGACTCTCCGGTTCCCCGGTTGACCGTAACATATTCCCGGATTACATTGTCATCGCCGATAATGACCTGAGTATCTTCGCCTTTATACTTTAAATCCTGAGGTTCCACCCCGATAACCGCGCCGGTAAAAATCCGGCAATGCTTCCCAATCCGGGTATTCCCGTCGAGAACGCAGGCATTGCCGATTTCCGTTTCAGCCCCGACACAGACTTTCTCGCCGATAATGCTGTACGGCCCTACTTTGACGGTATCATCAAGAATGGCATTTGGATGAACGCATGCGGTTGGATGGATATTCGCTGAACGTTTCATAGTTAGTATTATTCGCCCAAAGAAAACATTAATACCGCTTCCGCTACCAGGCGGTCTTCGACCGTTGCTCGGGCATACACCTGCCCGGTTTTTGACTTTAATTTCAATACCGCGACTTCCATTCGCAGCTGATCCCCGGGCAACACCATCCGGCGAAATTTCACTTTATCAATGCACATAAAAAACGCCCGTTTGCCCAGATTTCCCCGCTTACTCAAAATCAGCACCCCGGCAACCTGCGCCATGGCTTCAATAATAAGCACGCCCGGCATCACCGGCCGGCCCGGGAAGTGGCCGTTAAAAAACTGTTCGTTTATGGTTACATTTTTTATCCCGACGGCGTTGGTATCTTCTTTCAATTCAACAATCCGGTCGACGAGCAGAAAAGGATAACGATGCGGTAGAATTCGTTGAATATCGTTGATATCCAAGGGAGCCATACGGTTAAATTCTTCACAAACCGCGCCGACTCCGGCTTTTGTCTGACGTTCATGCGAATGCTTGATCTTTTGCAATAGCTTGATATTCAACGGATGCCCGCTTTTTATACCGATAACATGGCCTTTGAGCGGATGCCCCAATAAATACAAATCACCGATCAAATCACAAATCTTATGCCGCACAAATTCATCATCGAACCGCAAAGTGTTATTCACCACTCCTTTGCTTCCGACCACCACGGTATTATCGTAATTTGCCCCTTTGCCCAGCCCCTGACGAGTAAGTTCATCGGTCTCCTGCTGCAGACAAAAAGTCCGGCTCGGCGCTATTTCTTTTTCAAACGTCTGCGCCGTAAACGCAAACGAGGCGTACTGGGAACGCAGCACCGGATGGGCATAATTCATGGTGTAGGAAACGTGAAAATCATTGGCCGGTAAAATCATCAGGGAAGAATCGCCTTCTTCCATAAACAACGGCTCTTTCGGCTGAAAATAGACCCGCGGCGATTTTTGTTCTCTAACCACCGCTTTTTTAAGGCTTTCCAGAAACGGCAAAGCACTCCCGTCAAGGCCGGGAAGCTCTTCGGCATCCAATTCAATAACCAGATTATCGATACCCAGTCCGACCAAAGCAGCCAGGACGTGTTCGATCGTATGAATTTCCACCCCCGCAATCCCAATCGAGGTCCGCCGCGGCCGTTCAATCACATTGGACATATGCGCCGCGACCCGGGGACGATGCGGTAAATCCACCCTTATAAACTCTATCCCGGTATTTTCCTCTCCGGGCTTGAACCGAACATTTACTTTTTGACCTGTGTGTAAACCAATACCGCTGAGTTCAACCGTGTTTGTTATTGTCTTTTGATATTCTATCATTATTTTCCTTTAAAGCCTCTTCCAGGGCAGCTATTTTTTCTTCCAATGAATTGACAAGTTTATACAGGTCCGGCAGCTTTTGGACACAGGCGTTGATACGCTTAGCTTTTTTATGCGGCTTTGCCGGATATCCGGAAACACAACTGTTCGCCGGAACCGATTTGGTCACGCCCGCCTGAGCGGCAACAACCGCATTATCTCCGATTGAGATATGCCCGATAATTCCCGCCTGCCCGGCCAACGTCACGTTTTTCCCGATAATGGTACTGCCGGAAATCCCCGCCTGCGCGACCACAATCGAATTCTCTCCGATAACGACATTATGCGCGATTTGGACCAGGTTATCGATTTTGGTCCCGTGTTTGATCAGAGTCTTATCAAACCTCGCCCGGTCGATGGTAACGTTAGCTCCGATTTCGACATCGTCTTCGATAATAACCGTTCCGATCTGGGGAATTTTATGGTGGAGACCTTTCACCGTGGCAAAACCAAAACCATCGCTGCCGATCACCGACCCGCTATGGATGATTACCCGTTCGCCTATTTTCACCCGTTCGCGAATACTTACATGCGGATAAATCATGGTATCTTTGCCGATGGCCGTATGGTGGCCGATAAATACCTCGGAGCAGATCACCGTATTATCACCGATAGAAGCGTTATCTTCGACAACAACATACGGTTGTATTGTGACATTCTTTCCCAAAGTCACATTTTCACCGATAATTGCGGTGGGATGAATTCCGGTAAAATGCGGCGCTTCATTCGGCGCCACCAATGCGAGCAGTTTAGCAAACGCCAGAGAAGGGTTTTCCGCAATAATAAGCGGCTTAGGAGCTTTTTTAACTTCCGCTGTGGTGATAATCGCCGAAGCCCTGGTTTGCTTCATCAGCGCGATATACTTTGGATTCGCCACAAACGTTATATCGCCTTCACTAGCTTCTTTAATTCCGCACACCCCGCTTATTTCTATACTGCCGTCTCCAATAATCGATCCATCGATAAGTTGCGCTATTTCCAGCAAGGTCATTTTCATTTTTTTTCCCTTTATGTATTATTTCCCCTTATAGCGCTCATTCAGGAGCTTAACCACCTCGTCCGTCAAGTCCATCTCCTTGGGCCCGGCGATAATCAGACGATCATCAAGAATAAAGCTGAATTTTTTCTTTTTTTGGACGTCCTGAGAGATATTTTCGATATCTTTAAGGATCTCGCGTAAAATCCGGTCTTCTTCTTTTCTGACGTCATAGGTCATCGCCTGGATTTCTTTCTGCTGCGCCAGCATCTGATTTTTCCGTTCTTCTTTGGCTTCATTGCTCAACGTATCGAATCCATTCTGCAGTTCCTTCATCGCATCCAGCTTGGCCTGCACTTTTTTCTTCTGCTCTTCCAGTTTAACATTGGAATCGGTAACTTTTTTATAGCCTTCGAATATTTTCCCCAGGTTAATATAGCCGATTTTCATATCCTCGGCAAAACACTGCTGAGCCGCCGCCAGAAACAAAAATGCTATCACTAAGCACCACAGCTTTTTCATATAACCTCCCTTTATGTCATGTTTATTTTTTGTATTGTATCATATCAACAAATTTTGTCAATGCAAACCTGCTTCCGACATCCCTTAAAACTCATGACTTATAGCAAAATGGAATCTGCCCCGAGCATCCCCGGGCTTGGGATTTAAGGCATACCCATAATCAAGCCTGATCGGCCCCAATGGCGTCTTTACTCTCACCCCCGTACCTATACTTGCCTTCAGTTTCAGGTTGTCCCATTTAAATTCGTTCAGGTCGGCCCAAACGTTCCCGATATCATAAAAAAATGCCCATTTAAGATTCTTTGCCAGCTGATAAGTATATTCCGCGTTGCCCAGCAAACGAATACGTCCGCCGACCGGATCGCCCTGTTCTCCTTCCGGGCCGACCCGACGCTCCTTATAGCCGCGAATCGTATTCGCGCCTCCGGCATAAAACCGCTCATAAACCGGGACATCCGTGGAATCGCCAAACGCTTCGGCCAGCCCGGCACGGCCTTTGAGTTCAAACACCGCTTTTTGCCCGAGCGGGAAATAACGGCTGTCGGTGGTTTCGTACTTCACAAAATCCTTGTCCCCGCCCAATGCCCCGCCGGCATATTCGGTCGAAAACAGATTATACCATCCGGTTGTCGGGTTATATACATTATCCCGGGTATCATGGGTGACATCCATAGTCAAACTGCTGATATAATTTTTTCCTTCTTCCAGCTTAATCGCTTCGCTGGCATCATCGGCGATATCGGAAATCCGGATACTTTCGTAGCGATGCGTCAATTTTGTGTTCCAATACTCGTCGATATCTTTGCTGAGAAAAACATTTCCCCCAATCCGCTTTTCATCATACTTGTCCCACTCTCGGGTCCGGCTGTAAAGATTGAACCCCATCGAAAGCGGATATCCCAAAAACCACGGCTCGACAAAACCCAGCTCATAATCTTTCTTTTCCGACCCGAATTCCATACGGATACGCAATTTCTGCCCCGCCCCGGTAAACATCGGAAAATTGAAAAGATCAAAATTCCGCTGGGTCAAATCGATAAACCCGATAAATTGATCCACCGAACTATACCCGGCGCCGAAACTGAACTCACCGGTTTTCGACTCTTTCACAAACACATCCAGGTCGTACTTATCCGGCAGGGTCTAAGGTTGTTCCTTGGTATCGAAGCTGACTTCTTCGAAATAACCGAGGTTATACAGCCGTTGCCGGCTTCG
>JAQULA010000164.1 GCA_028718845.1 Candidatus Omnitrophota bacterium | reverse complement strand
CAAAGACCTCGGATTGATCATTATCGATGAGGAGCAGCGCTTCGGCGTACGCGCCAAGGAAACCTTGAAATATTTACGCGAACTGGTCGATGTTTTAACCCTTACGGCCACTCCGATCCCGCGCACCCTGTATATGTCGCTCCTGGGCGTCAAGGATATGTCCACTATCAATACGCCCCCGGACACCCGCCTGCCGATAGAGACCTTTGTCTGCGTTTTTGACGACGAACTGGTCGGGAACGCCGTCCGGAATGAATTGGACCGCGGCGGTCAGGTATTTTTTATCCATAACCGGATCGAAGACATTGAACAAGTGTACACCCGCCTCCAGGCCCTGGTCCCGGAGGCAACCATCGCCGTCGGTCACGGCCGCATGCATGAAAAAGACCTGGAAAAGGTCATGATCGACTTCATTGAGAAAAAAATCGATATCCTGGTCTCCACCACTATCGTCGAATCCGGTCTGGATATTCCCAACGCCAACACCCTTATCGTCAACAACGCGCACAACTTCGGGCTGGCCGACCTTTACCAGCTGCGCGGCCGCGTCGGCCGGCTGGATAAAAAAGCCTATGCTTATTTTTTAACTCCCAAACATGCCGTATTCAACCCGGACGCGCAGCGCCGGTTACAATCGATCCGAAAGTTCACGGCATTGGGCTCGGGATTCCGTATTGCCATGGAAGACCTGGAGATCCGGGGCGCCGGCAATCTGCTGGGCGAAGAACAACACGGCTATATCCTGGCAATCGGCTTTGATCTTTATTGCCGGCTGCTTACCCATGCGGTCGAAGGCTTAAAAAAACCGGCGCAGCGGAATATCCGCGGCTGAAAAACTCACTTTTCTCTCTTGTATCGGCCCGGTATTTATGTTATATTAATATGTTATAAAACCATAACCACTCTTCAAAGGACAAAATCAATGACACACGTACGCGTGGGGCTGATAATTTTTGTTTGTTGTCTTCTCGCCGTGCCCTGCCGGGCCCAAACCGCGTTCAGCCAAAAAATCCTGGCTGTGGTTAACGAAGACGCGATTACCCAAACCGACGTCGATGAACTGCTTGCCCCGATTTATATGCAATACCAGAACACCTATTCCGGTGAAGAGCTCAAAAAAAAACTTACCGTTGCCAAAACCGATATCCTCAACCAGCTTATCGAAGACCGGTTGATCCTGCAGCAGGCCCAAAAGAATAACCTGACTGTCGATGAAAAAGAGGTCGAGACGCTTATCGAAGACTTAAAAACCAATTTTAAAACCGCGCAGGAATTCGACAATGTCCTGGCCGGCCAAAACATTACCCTGCCCGAACTGCGCAAACGTTACCGGGAACAACTGCTGATCAAGAAAGCGGTATCACAGCAGATAATCAGCAAGATCATCATTTCTCCCACGGAAATTTCTGCGTACTATGAAGCCCACCGGCAGGAATTCATGATCCCGGAACAGGTCCGGCTGCGCTGCGTCTTCCTCGCCGCCGGGGATACCAACGCGGCGGAGGTGGAAAAAAAAGCCAATGACATTTATGAACAATTGAGCAAAGGAACGGAATTCGTCGAAATGGTCGAAAAATATTCCGAAGCCCCCAATGTCGTGGACGCCGGTGACATGGGATTTGTCAAGCGCAGCGCTTTACGCGAGGAAATACGGGAAAACGTATTCAATCTCAATCCCGGGGAGATCACCAAACCGATAAAAACCGCTTCGGGATACTATATTTTCAAAGTCGAGGAAAAGAAAACGGCAAGCGTGTCGCCGCTGTCCGAAGTTCAGGAAAAAATTCGAAAAACACTGTTCAATGAAACGGTTAAAACCAAACTGGCCGAGTGGGTCAAAAAACTAAAAGAATCAGCTTTTATAGAGGTGAAAAATGAGTGACAAAAAAGTAAAGGTCGGAATTACGTTGGGAGATCCTGCCGGAATCGGAATGGAAATCACGTTAAAAGCGCTTAATGATAAAAGCATCCGTGAATCGGCGTCATTCCTGCTTATCGGCGATTACGGGGCGGTAACCCATGCGCAGCGGCTGTTAAACATGAAATCATTCAATTTTCATATCCTCTCGGACATCGGACGGCTGCACATGAGCGATGAACTGATCAACTTTATCAATTTGGGTAATATAACCTATCCCATTCCCTACGGAAAAGTCGACGAACGCTGCGGAAAAGCCGCTTATGAATATATTAATATGGCCTGCCTGGTCCTGCGTTCGCAAAACAGCCTGGACGCCCTGGTCACCGCTCCGATCAACAAGGAATCGATGAATCTGGCCGGCTATCACTTCCAGGGACATACCCAGATCCTGGCCCAGCGGTTCAAAGCTCCTTATGTGCGCATGATGTTCGTCGCCGAAAAACTGAAAGTCGTGCTGGTCACCATTCACACCGCGCTGAAAAATGTCCCGGAACTGGTCACCCGCAAAGAAGTGCAGGATACCATTTTTGCCGTGCATCGGATGATGAATACTTTTTTCAAAGTCAAACGGCCGCGCATTGCCGTGTGCGGATTAAACCCGCACGCTTCCGAAGACGGGCTCTTCGGCACCGAGGAAAAAGAACAGATCATCCCGGCGATAAAGAAAGCCCGCAGCCAAAAAGTCAATGTGGAAGGACCGTTCCCGGCCGATTCACTATTCTGGAAAGCGAAAAACGGCGGTTACGACGTAATCGTGGCGATGTATCACGACCAGGCCTGCATCCCGATAAAAACACTGTATTTCGATAAAGGGGTTAACGTCACTCTGGGACTTCCTTTTGTCCGCACATCTCCGGATCATGGAACCGCGTTTGATATCGCCGGAAAAAACATTGCCGACCCCAACGCGATGAAACAGGCCATACGCCTGGCGGTGGAAATGGCCTCGAATATGCCGCGTAAACGCAAGAAAAAGAAAGTCTATGTCCCGCACACCGAACACGCAGGCTAAGCATTCATTCCGGGCAAAAAAAAGGCTGGGGCAAAATTTTTTGGTCAACCCGTACGCGCTGCGCCGCATTGCCGACGCCGTCCAGCCCGGATCCGGCGATTGCGTGCTGGAGATCGGTGCCGGCATCGGTAACCTCAGCACCCGGATCGCCGGGAATTCGGGCTGTTTTCATGCCGTGGAAAAAGACACCGACCTGGCCCCTCTGCTCGGCGCCGCCCTGGAAAAATTCCCCAACGCGAACATCATCTGGACGGACATCCTCGATTTTTCGCTGGCCGGGATATTCAACGGAAAAAAGATCAAAGTCGTCGGCAACCTGCCGTACTACATTACCTCACCGATTATCAACCGCCTTCTGGAACAGCGCGAATATATCGACACGATTCATCTTACGGTTCAGAAAGAAGTGGCCCGGCGGATCGTTGCCTCTCCGGGAACCAAAGATTTCGGACGATTGACCTGTCTGGTGCAATACTATTGCACGGCCGAATTATTGGAAATATTTCCGCGGCATTTTTTTTCCCCCGAACCTTCCGTGGATTCGGCGTTGATACGGCTGAACGTACTGCCCGTGCCGTCGATCGGCGTGAGTTCGGAAATAATGTTTTTCCAGACCGTAAAAGCCATATTCAGCCAACGCCGGAAAATCCTGCTCAATGGACTGGTTAACGGCGGATGGGGACTGCCCAAGGAAACATTAGTGAAGATCCTGCAGCGGGCCGGAATAGTGCCGACAATCCGCGGAGAACAGCTCTCCCTGCCGCAAATCGGCAAACTCAGCGACATGATCGACGCATATCTGCGCGACACCCCGAAAGCCTAAACCGACTGATCGATCGCCAATGATAACACGGCATCCGGGAAATCCCCGGACGGCAATGCCGCCGGAGTATCAACTGATTTTTCATCCGACCGGTTACGGATAAAATTGAAAACTTTACCGTAAATATCCGAACTGATCTGGTCCAGCGTCTCCCGATTCCCGATAATCGCCATTTTTTCAACGGCGCGGGTCAAACTGACCAGTAATAACGCCGGGTCGGCGACAATCGGCAGTTCATTTAATCCGGTGTAGCGTTGATGATAATTCTCTTGCGGACGCGCTCCCGGACGGCTGCGCACGAACGATACCAGCACAATCCGGTTCTCCCGGCCCTGGACCTGTCGCGAGGTAATGATATTTTTCTTTAACCGGGCCTGAACGTCGGGCATCAGACTTAATTCAAAATCGCTGTCGATCACCTGCCGGATATATTCGATTTGGCCGTTATAAGGGGTCACAATGGTAATATCCTCCGGTTGATAATATTTTCCGCTATTATCTTTTTTCTCCAAAAATTCTTTGGCTTTTTTTACGATCCACTCCGCCTCGGCCACGTTATAAAAAATCTCTTCATTCCGGTCCCAATGCTCATACGCCTGCTCATTCCCGGAGGTATCGATGATTTCCAGGGTATCGGCGGACACCGGGTCCCGGCGTTCCCG
>JAQULA010000163.1 GCA_028718845.1 Candidatus Omnitrophota bacterium | reverse complement strand
TCACCCATACATTCCCTCCCCGGTTATAGTGAAACAGGTTTTATTGCCAACTATCCGTGTTCATCTCTATTTTATCGGATTTTCAAAGTCACAATCAGATCGCCGTGATGTTCGCAGGTCGGACAGGAATTCCCCAGATCACGCAACCGCATTTTTTGGTTGTTCTTGGTCCCCGGTTTAATGCTTAAAGAAATAGCTTTACCATTGCTCAGGGTAAATTTGGCTTCGCCGCCTTTTTCCGCCAGCCGGCGCGGGATATCCAAAGTAGCATAACTGTTGCTGTCATATTTGGCCTGGGCCGCGTTTCCGGAAAAACGATCGGCTTGACCCTGGCTGTAGCCGCCCATCCCCCCGAAAACTTCCGAAAGGTCGTCAAAAGAAAAATATTTATCATGCCCGCTTTTCTGCCGCCGGCCGCGTCCGCCGGCCGCGGAAAACTGGCGCAGTAAATCCTCGAAATCGAAACCGGCCTGGGAAGCAAAATCATTATTGGCGTACCCGGACCCGGTATTGCCGTAAGCATAACCGCCTTTACGGAACATATCGTATTCCTGCCGGCGTTTGGGATCGCTTAAAACATAATAGGCCGCGGAAATATCCTTAAATTTTTCTTCCGCCGTTTTTTTGTTGCCGTGGCTAACCCGGTCGGGATGGTGCTTCATGGCCAGTTTACGGTAGGCGGACTTGATCTCATCCGCTCCGGCGCTCTCTTTCACCCCTAATATACCGTAATAATCTTTATTTTCCATACAACGTTGTCACCTCTTCTCACTGAAAAGTATTATACGCCCCCGGCGCACATATCTCAAGCCGCTGTTTCTTATTTTTCCGCTTTTTATTTTCGCGGTTCGTCTGTCCGCGGACTGTCGACCATGATCTGTGGACCGGCAATCTCCAGCGTTCTCCAGGAAACCCAGTCCAAAGGAACCGCTCCGGAATAAGTGCGCGCGCTGGTCAGGATTTTTTGCGGATTACCCAGCAGAGCCAGCGGAACCCGGATCATGATTTCTTTCGGTTTGCGGTCGACTCTCACCGCGCTCAGCGGTAAACTCCGGTTTTGATCGTAAATCGCATGCTTTAACGCACCGAACCGGACACGTATCTTGGGCATAGCGGCAAAGGCCGTATCATCGCGATAGCCGAACACATACAAGGACACCCCCACTTCTTCTCCCAGCGGGCGGGATAATTTTATTGCCAGCACCAGCATATCATCTTCCAGATACAACTGATCTTCCTCGATACCGACAAAAGCCACCTGCTCCTCGGTAGTCAATTCTTCCGGCATATCGCTGAACCCCTGCGTACGCCTCAGGGATAGGCGGCTATCCCCGTCTTTCGGCCGCAACGTTACCTGGGGAAAATCGCCGAATAGTTCGTTCGCGCGCAGAAACGTCAGCAGGTATTTCGCACTGGAATTATATTGGGACCGGTGCTTCTTAACCGCAGTGTATTTATTCTGGATCTCATCCGGGGTCAAAACCAGCGGCTGCCAGTTGATTTTATCCTGAAATAATTCCGGGGGCACCAGTCTTTTTTCCGGATGATATCCGCGCGGCATCGGCCAGCGTTTAAAATGGATTAAATACGGATAGAGCTGCGGCTGTAATATCGCTTGCAAATCCCACAACGCAATCCGGGTGAACAAATATAATGACTGATGGTCGGGATTATGATCACCCGGATGGGAACAAAACACTTTTGTCGGCTTAAAATCCCGCATGATTGTTTCTAAATCCGCGACAATCTCTTCTCCTTTGTACAACGCCCCGGGACGAAACGCGTTCTTATACGGAACGGCGGTTACCCGCGTAAACATACTCTTTTCCGGTTTACGGTCCCCCCAATGCGAGTACCAAATTTCCAAAGTACGGTAATCCGGGTAACCCAAAAACACAAGGTCATCCTCCGGCACCTTCAGCACTTTCGCGGCAGCCAGCGCTTCATCATGCCGGACCAGCCCCATCGACCGGACCGCCCAGGGCATCAGCACCGGATGTTTGCGGTAGACCAGAAACGACCACTGGTTATTATCGCCATAAGTCAGGAATACGATCTTCACCGGAATATTGCGCTTTACCGCTTCCTGGATGATCCCGGCACAGCCCAGCACCTCGTCATCCGGATGCGGGGCTAAAATCAGGACCCGGTCCTGCGCGGTCAAGCTTATTGTTTCCTGGCCACGAACCGGATAAACCGCGACCGCCAGCAATCCGGCCAGAAAAAACCCCAGGCCGGCGCTCAGCCGTTTCGCTATTCGTTTTCCGTTTCTATCCATCGTCGCATTCCGGATCATTAAAGTCGGTTCAGAAGCATTATTAATAATGCTGAAATTATATACCCGGGCCACCGATAATGCAAAAGAAAAATGGAATCCCGCGAAGACCCCCCTCCGTTACAATAAGGCACCCATAACATAGTACGGGACTGCGTACCCGACCCGATACCGCAGATAACTTCGCTTCCCGGAAAACAGTACCCGGAATCCGTTTTTTTCAAAAAACTGTTTAGCCGGATCGGACATGGTCCCGCAATGCACCCCGCAAACAGATTCCTTTCGTAATATCCCTTTATAAGCATCGATCAATGCCGTACCGATGTGCTGCCTGCGGCACGATTCATCAATATTGATGTGAAAAAGCGCCGGATAAGTATGGGTAAAATCCGGGGCAAAAAACTCTCCCCGGCAGCCACTCGCGGCAATTTGCCATAAAAACTGGAGATTGATCTTTTTCAGCAGTAATCCCCGCCGGAGAATCTTTCCCAGCAACCCGGGAATGATCCGGTTACGCATGGTTTTTTCCATATCCCCGGCGTTTTTTGCGCCGAGAAGATAACCGCACACCCGCGTGCCCTGCACCGCGACGAAACAAGATTCCGGTTCATGATCGGTGAAATATAAAGTCAGGGCATCGGCAAGCACGGCTTCGTCGGTCACGAACCGGGTGGCGGGATTACCGAGAAATGCCGTTTGGGTACTGATCCGGCGCACGGCATCACGGTCATTCGGATGAAAACTCCTGATTATAATCTCCGTAGTCATTTTGGGACATGCTCGCGTTTAATCCGCCGGACAATCATCAGGGTAAGCAGATATGCCGTTGCCGCGCACAGCGTCCCTAACACCATGCTTCCCACGAACAAAGGATAATAGATATCGACTATGCTCTTCCACAGACCTCCAATCCCCTGCCAGGAAACCTGCGAAAACATGCTCCAGGACAGCGGCGGATATTCCTTATCCAGCATCATCCGGCCCAGATTGTAGGCCAGCCAGGTAATAAACGGCAAGGTCGGCGGTATAGAGATATTGGTCCCGATAAGAATCGCCAATTTATTTACCCGGGGGATAATCAACGCGCAGATAATAACCAGCGCGGTATGCAAACCGTACAACGGGGAAATACCGATAAACACGCCGATAGCAACACCTAAAGCGATTTCCCGCGGCGTATTATTACGCTTCAACAAGGAAATGATTTTATCTTTCCACACAGCCATATCACTCCGTCCCACGGTCCAGGCTACAGGGTTTCCCGTTTTTTAGGCGTCGGATAAAACCCGAGATATTTTCCGCACATCAAACGCGTTTGGGCATCCAATGCCGGAAAAGAACCCAGCAGCGCGGAAATCAGCGGCAAAAGAAACCATTGCAGGATAAACACGACATTGATCCACCCCGACACCTCGCGCGGCTTCGGCGGGATAAACTGCCGGCCGATAAAAATACTCAGCAGAATAATGAACGACAGCGCGTTAAACATGATCGTATTTATATAGGAAAGGTTGAAAAACACCAGAGAGGTTTTCATGGTGACTTTTCCCCAGAACAACACCAGCGGGGTGATAAAACTGATAATAATCGCCCAGGTCGCCCAGTTAATATGGTTGTCGAGCATTTGGTACAATTTCCTCGCTTTTACCGGCCAGGGGATACGGTTATTGCGCCTAAACGCCATACCGAGAAAAACAAAGTTCTCCACGCCCCAGGCCCAGCGCCGTTTTTGTTTATATTGAACGAAAACCGTATGCAGGAAATTTTTCCCCACCGCGATGTCCATGTACACCGGGACTTCCAGGGGATAAGTGCTGTAATCGCCGTCAAATTTCAGGAAACACTTCCAGAAAATCAGCGAATCATCGGACACCAGGTCCACCGGCCAGTATCCGACATCCACCAGGGTTTTAAAACTCATGCTGTGCGAGGAAAAGGTTATGAATTTCTCAAAACGCATGCTCTCGATCAATTGCCAGAACGAAGAGCCCATCTCAATGACCCGGGCAAACGCCGGAACCCGGTAAATATTATTACTGTAAATCGGCAGCGGCTGAAAACTGGTCTGATAGCGTTTGGGATTATTCAGGAAATGGTAGGTAAGACAGGAAAAATACTGTTTGTCCGGACAGGTATCCGCGTCGAAACAGGAAATAATCACATGGCCCAGGTCATACCCTTGCTTTACCAGGCGTTCTTTCACAT
>JAQULA010000162.1 GCA_028718845.1 Candidatus Omnitrophota bacterium | reverse complement strand
TGGGGGGGGCCATGATGGTCGGGGCGTTGATGTTTTTGGGGTGTCCTTTGCGCATGGTGCTGCGTTTGGCCGCCGGCGATTTGAACGCATTCGTCGGACTGCTTGGATTTACCGGAGGCATCGGCATCGGCTGTCTGTATCTTAAGGCCGGGTTTACCTTAAGCCGTTCGCAGGCGCTTCCGAAGATAAACGGATGGTTTATGCCGATATTAATGACCGGACTGCTGGCGCTGCTCATATTAAAACCGGGGTTTTTGTTTTTCAGCACGCAGGGCCCCGGGAGCAAACATGCCGCGTTGGGTTTCTCGCTCGGAGCGGGGTTGATTGTCGGGGCGGCGGCGCAGAGGTCGCGGTTATGTTTTGCCGCCGGTATCCGGGATACGTTTTTACTTAAGAATCCGCACCTTATGATCGGGTTTGTCGCAATACTTGGCGCCGCGTTTTTTGCTAATCTTGCGGTCCATCAATTTCACCCGGGGTTTGCCAATCAACCGATAGCGCATACCAGCCATCTTTGGAATTTCTTGGGGATGTTGCTGGTCGGACTTTGCGCGGTGCTTTTAGGCGGGTGCCCGTTGAGACAGCTCGTCCTTTCCGGCGAGGGGAACACGGATGCCGCGGTCACTGTTCTGGGCATGTTTGCCGGAGCGGCGCTGTGCCATAATTTCCTGGCGGCGGCCTCTCCAAATGGGCCGACAGTCAACGGGCAAATCGCCGTGATTGCCGGGATAATCTTTTGTTTGGTGATAGGCTATGCGCACAGGGAAACATAAAACAGTTTATTTTGATAACGCCGCGTCCTCTTGGCCCAAACCGGAACGGGTGTACCGGGCCATGGATGCTTGTATGCGTAATGCCGGAGGCAACCCCGGCCGCTCCGGGCACCGGCTTTCGCTGCAGGCGGCAAGAATAATTTTCGAAACCAGGGAATCCCTGGCGGAATTATTCGGCGTCGCCGATTCCAGCCGGATAATTTTGACCTCAAACGCCACGGAAAGCCTGAATCTCGCAATTAAAGGGATACTCAAAACCGGCGACCACGTGATTACTACCGGATTTGAACATAATTCGGTGATGCGGCCGCTTAGATTTCTGGAAAAAGAGTCGAAACTGTCCCTTTCCTGCATAGGGCCTTCGCATAAAGAGCCTCTGGATTTGCCGCTTTTAGAAAAAGCGATTACGGCAAAAACGAAATTAATTGTCAGTATGCATGGTTCCAATGTCAGCGGGGATATTTTCCCGATTGCTCAGATTGCCGGGATAGCCAAGCGGCACGGAATAGTTTTTTTGGTAGACGCCAGCCAGACGGCCGGAAGTTTGCCGATAGATCTTACGAAGCTCGGGGTAGATCTGTGTGCTTTTACCGGGCATAAGGCATTGCTGGGGCCGCAGGGAACCGGGGGGCTATATATAAGGGAAGGGATCGTCTTAAGGGCGTTAAAGCAGGGCGGCACCGGCAGCCGATCGGAATCGGAAGAACATCCGGAATTTCTGCCGGATAAATATGAATCCGGTACTCCGAATACCGTCGGGATCGCCGGCTTGGGCGCGGGCGTTAAATATATCTTGTCGACCGGGGTTCGCAATATTGGGGAAAAGAAGGCATGGCTGCGGGCTTATCTGATAAAGAAATTGCAGGATATAGACGGCATGCGCATTTATGGAAACCCGGCCTCGGCAGGCCTGGCGGTTGTTTCTTTTACCGTGCCGGAAGTAAACTCTTCTACGATAGCGCGGAATTTAAGCGATAAATACTCGATCATGACCAGGCCGGGCCTGCATTGTGCCCCGCTGGCCCATCGTACTATCCGAACTTTCCCGGAAGGTACGCTGAGGATAAGCCTGGGGATCTTTAACACAACCCGAGAAATAAATTATTTTATCCGATGTCTGAAAAACACAATCAAGCAAGCCGAATAATAACCTTCCCCTCTATTCATGATGCTTTAAAAGCGGAAAAGCATTGCAGAAAAGCCGGTTTTAAGGTGAAACTTATTCCGGTCCCCCGGCACATAAGTTCAAATTGCGGGATGGCCTTAGAATGTTTAAACCGGGACATTGAGGAAATTATGCGCGGCATTCGTCACGCCGAGCTGGTTATCGACAGCCTGCATTCTTATTAACGGCCGGGGACATAAACAGGCCAAATTACCCTATGTCTTTTGTTTTGGGCCGATTCGGAATGAATTTGTTGGCGCAATTGTCTTGACATCCGGGACTCCTCATGATAAACTTCAACTATGGATGGCTATACTCAAAAACTAAATGCATTGAAAGATAAAGAATGCGTTTCAGCCGAACAGGTAAATTTTTTTACCGCCCTGTTTGATATTAATAACAAAGTAAAGCAGCTGATCGATAACCGCAACGGCTGTATTCAATTACAGAACATTGCCCCGGCCGAAAGACATGCGCAAGGCTTACCGCTTTTAACCTTTAACGATATCGAATTCCACGCGGATATTCTTAAAACGTTGTTACCGGATGTATGCGCTGTTATCACGTACTACAATCCGGCGAGTAAACCGGGGATAGCGGCGTTGACGGTTTTTTTTCAAAAAGAGCCGGATAAACTGCAGCAATTCATTAAAGATGGATGTACGGGCGAATCGTCGCTGATGGATTCTCTGGCCCGTCTAACCGCAATGAATAAAAATACTCTGGCGATTATTGCCAACTGCCTCGCTAAACCTTTTTTTGAACATGCCGCAGCGCAATTAAACTTTAAAATCAAAGGCGACCAGTGGAGCAAGGGCTATTGCCCGGTATGCGGGGGCCGTCCTTTAATGGCAAAATTTCGGCGTGATGACGGAAAAAGAATTTTAGAATGTTCGCTTTGCGGGACGAACTGGCCGTTTTTAAGGATAAGATGCCCGTTTTGCGATAATGACGATAAAGATACTCTGCAGTTTTTCTTTGTTGACGACACCAGCCCCTATCGGGTTGACGTCTGCGATAAATGCCGAAAATACATCAAAACCGTTGACGAAAGGAAGTTGCCCGAAAATGAGGAGGCAGTAGTGGTGATTGACGATATTGCTACCGCCTATTTGGATGTAGCGGCGGGAAATGAGAAGTATGGGTGCGGCTGTTCCGAATCGGTTGTCACCGCGGATTCGTAAGTTATTGTAGGGTCAGTAGAACAAAAATGGGGGGGGCAAATGGATCTTACCAGAAGGGATTTTCTTAAGTTATCCGGTCTTACTTCCTCGGGAATACTGTTGAGCAGTCTGGGGCTACTGGATCTTTTAAGGCCGGCCAAGTCATATGCAGAACTTTTAAAGCTCAAATACGGGAAAGAAACGACAACTATTTGTGCTTATTGCGCCGGCGGTTGCGGAGTGATCTTAACGTCTATCGGGAGCAAATTAATCAACTCCGAAGGCAACCCGGATCATCCGATTAATCAGGGAGGTCTCTGCAGCAAGGGTAATGCGCTTTTCCAGATCGCGAACAATGACCGCAGGATGAAAGACGTTTTATACCGCGCTCCCGGGTCGGATAATTGGGAGGTCGTTGATTGGGACTGGGCGGCATATGAAATCGCCGAAAGAATAAAAAAGTTACGCGATAGCACCTTTATCGAAAAAGACGACAAGGGCAATGTCGTAAACCGGGTGGAGACGCTTGCGGTTATCGGAAGTTCTCCGCTGGATAATGAAGAAGCCTATCTGGTATCTAAATTTGCGCGCTCCTTAGGTGTCGTCCACCTAGAAACGCAGGCTCGGATATGACACTCCTCTACGGTCGCCGGTCTGGCGCCTGCTTTCGGTCGCGGTGCAATGACGAATCATTGGATCGATTACAGAAATAGCGATGTTATTTTAATAATCGGGTCCAATACCGCTGAAAATCACGTTATTTCCTTCAAGTGGATTACTAAAGCAAAAGAGAACGGAGCAACGATCATTAACGTTGATCCGCGATATACCCGTACAACTTCGAAAGCCGACATTTACTGTCCGCTGCGTCCGGGTACGGACATCCCGTTTATCGGCGGGATGATCAACTATATCCTGCAAAATGATCTCTATCAAAAAGAATATGTCGTCGAATATACGAATGCTTCCTTTTTGATCGACCCGAATTTTAAGTTTGAAGACGGCCTATTCTCCGGATTCAATGCGGAAAAACATTCCTATGATAAAACTACGTGGTCGTACCAATTGGACGAACAGGGGGTCCCCAAACGGGATAAGACTCTTCAGGATCCGAATTGCGCATTTCAGCTGCTGAAAAAACATTTCTCCCGCTATGATGTGGACACGGTTTGTTCGGTATGCGGAAGTCCGAAAGACGCCTATTTGAAGGTGGTGGAAACGTTTTCCGCAAGCGGAAAACCGGAGAAATCCGGGATGCTCCTTTATGCCATGGGCGCGACCCAGCATACCGTCGGTACGCAGAATATCCGGTCCTATACGATATTGCAGACACTGTTGGGGAATATGGGAATTCCCGGCGGCGGTATCAATGCCCAAAGG
>JAQULA010000161.1 GCA_028718845.1 Candidatus Omnitrophota bacterium | reverse complement strand
TAAATTAGGCGATCAGGAAACCGCGATTCTGGCGCGTGATATCACCAAGAAGATCGAAAACGAATTGGAATATCCCGGCCAGGTTAAAGTGACCGTGATCCGGGAAAAACGGGTCGTGGAATACGCCAAATAAGACTTAAAGGTTGCAGGCTACAAGCTGCCGGCCGCAAAAAAATGCAAGAATGGATGTATTGAGGCATGTAGCTTGGGGCTTGCAGCTTGAGGCATTTACATTATGAAGATATTAATGGTCGGGGATATTGTCGGTGAGCCGGGGCGGGCGGCGGTGCGGGCTATTGTCCCGCGGCTTAAAGCCCGGGAAGGGATCGAGTGCGTTATTGCCAACGCGGAAAATTCCGCCGGCGGTTCCGGTATTACCCAGGCTATTTTCAATGAGCTCATCGGTGCCGGAGTCGATGTGCTTACCTCCGGTGATCATATTTTTAAGAAAAAAGAAGTGCTGGATTTTATCGGCTATCACGACCGTTTGCTGCGGCCGGCAAATTATCCGGAAGGGGTGACGGGTTCCGGTTCTACCGTGGTGACGACCGCTTCGAACAAGAAGGTTGGAGTAATTAATCTTCAAGGCCGGGTGTTCATGGATGCTTTGGAATGTCCGTTCCGGTGCGGATATGCCCTGGTCCAAAAAATCAAAGAGCAAACTCCGGTAATCATTGTCGATATTCATGCCGAGGCTACCAGCGAAAAAGTGGCTTTGGGATGGCATTTGAACGGACAGGTCAGCGCGGTGGTGGGCACGCATACTCATGTTCAGACTGCCGATGAACGGATACTGCCGGAATATGATCATACCGCGTATATTACCGACGTGGGCATGACCGGGCCGGTTGATTCGGTGATCGGCCGTAAGGTGGAGCAGGTGCTGGTGAGGTTTTTAAATCATGTTCCGACGCGGTTCGATGTGGCCGAACATAATGTTCAACTGCAGGGTGTGATTGTCGATATCGATGAAACCACCGGCAAGGCCAGTTCGATAAAGCGAATTCAGGAGAAACTATCGCAATGAGTTACCGGATTGTAAAAAAAATTCGTTTACATTCCTCGGTATGCCGGCTTGAAATCCAGGCCCCGGAAATTGCCCGGAAAGCCTTGCCCGGCCAGTTTATTATTCTCCGGGTGGATGAGCCGGGAGAACGCATTCCCTTAACCGTTTATCAATGTCATCCGCAGCAAGGTACGATTGAACTTATTGTGCAGGAGGCCGGTACGTCGACGCTTAAACTCTGCGGCCTGAATGCCGATGATACTATCCTCGATATTGTTGGGCCATTGGGGATTGCCACGGAAATTAAAAAATATGGAACCGTGCTCTGTGTCGGCGGCGGAGTCGGTATTGCCGAGATTTATCCGGTAGCCGCGGCCCTGAAACAGGCGGGCAATCGGGTTATTTCGGTTATCGGCGCCCGGAGCAAAGATTTGCTTATCCTGGAGCGGGAAATGCGGCAAGCCGGGGATGATCTGTTTATTACCACGGACGACGGTTCTTCCGGCCGAAAAGGATTTGTTACCGATGTGGTAAAAGAACTGCTTGAGCGGGAAACGATTGCCGTGGTTTTTGCCGTGGGTCCGATCCCGATGATGCGTGGTGTCGCCGAATGTACGCGTCCGCTAAAGGTTAAAACCATCGTCAGCTTGAATTCGATTATGGTCGACGGGACCGGGATGTGCGGTTCCTGCCGGGTGACCGTGGCCGGCAAAGTAAAGTTTGTTTGCGTTGACGGCCCGGATTTTGACGCGCATGAAGTCGATTTCCGGGAATTAACTCTTCGCCAGGGACGTTTCCTGGAGGCGGAACAGGCTTCGCGAAATGACTATCATGAAGGGCATACCCCATGTCACCAGTAATAGAACGCCAATCCATGCCGGCACAGGATCCGGCCGAGCGGGTTAAAAATTTTAAAGAAGTGGCCTTAGGCTACACGCTGGAACAAGCCGGGCGGGAAGCGCGGCGCTGTTTGGGATGTAAAAATCCGTTGTGCCGTACCGGCTGTCCGGTGGATATCGACATCAAGTCGTTTATTCAGGCGATCAAAGCCGAAGATTATCTCGGCGCGTTAAAGATCATCAAGGAAAAAAATAATCTTCCCGGTATCTGCGGCCGGGTTTGTCCGCAGGAGTCGCAGTGCGAAAAAGAATGCATCCTGGGAATTAAAAATAAACCGGTGGCGATCGGCCGTTTGGAACGGTTTGTCGCCGATTGGGCGGACGCGAACGGGTTTGATGTTGTCGATGCGTCCCGGAAGGAGCTTTCGGGAAAAAAAATCGCGGTGATCGGTGCCGGTCCCGGAGGGCTTACCTGCGCCGCTGATCTGGCAAAGCGGGGATATGCTGTTACCATTTTTGAAGGGTTGCATGCTACCGGCGGAGTATTGCGTTATGGGATTCCCGAATTCCGTTTGCCGAAAAAAATTCTGGACCGGGAAGTTGATTTGCTGAAGCGTTTAGGGGTGAATATCGAAGTGAACGTTGTCGTGGGCAAGACCGTGACGGTCGAAGAATTGCGCGGCCGGGGATTTCAGGCGTTTTTTATCGCCACCGGCGCGGGATTACCTTCTTTTCTGGGGATTCCCGGAGAAAACCTAAACGGGGTCTATTCGGCCAATGAATTTCTTACCCGGATCAATCTGATGAAGGCTTATAATTTCCCGCGGTATGATACTCCGGTAAGTGTGGGCGAGCAGGTATGCGTTATCGGCGCCGGCAATGTGGCCATGGATTCAGCGCGGGCCGCACTGCGCCTGGGAGCGCGTGAAGTAACTATTGTCTATCGCCGAAGCGAGCAGGAGATGCCGGCGCGTGTCGAAGAAATCGAGCATGCCAAAGAAGAAGGCGTGCGTTTATATCTGCTGACCAGTCCGTTGCGTATTATCGGCGATGAGAAAGGCTGGGTACGCGCGATGGAGTGCCGGCGTAACGAACTAGGAGAACCGGACGCTTCGGGAAGACGGCGGCCGGTGGCGGTGCCGGGGTCCGAATTTATTTTAAATACCCAAACCATTGTCTGCGCTATCGGCCAGGGGCCCAACCCATTACTTTTGTCCAGTCTGCCTCAGCTCACCTTAAATAAACACGGTAATATTTCCGTTGATGAAAATCTGATGACCAGTATCCCCGGTGTTTTTGCCGGCGGCGATATCGTTACCGGTGCGGCTACGGTTATCGAAGCCATGGGCGCCGGTAAAAAAGCGGCCCAAAACATTGATGCTTACCTGAGAAACAGTAGATAGTAGAGATCGGCCCGGACTTGTTTTGGGGATTCCGGCGGCCGGGAGACGATCAGCTATTGTTCAGTCAGGTTCGGTTTTTAACCCTGTCGGATGCCCTTCCATGGTAATGTCATTATTTCGTAATTTGCCTGGATTCGTGTGTCATTAGTGAGTATTCGTGTGCGGGGACGAAAAACATTGAAAACTATGGTCAAGGTTGTATAATAATACCTTATTGTGAGATTGCTTCCTTAATATCATCAGGGGAGTGGTTTAACCGGTTTTTGTGAGTTTATTGACGATGGTTACCAGCCGGTACTTGTATAAGTATTGGAAATAGAAAACGCGAGGTGGATGATGGCCGATAAGTTGGAACAATTGACAAAACAGATTTATGAAGAAGGGGTGGCGAAGGCCAAGGAAGAAGCGCGAGTGATCCTTGAGCATACCGAGGCGGAGAAAAAGAAGCAGTTGCGCGCCGCCCGGCAGGAAGCGGAAGATATCGTTGCCGTTGCCCGCAAAGAAGCCGAGGAATTGCGTTCCCAGATGGAGTCGGAATTACGCATGGCCGCCCAGCAATCAATGGCCCTGCTCCGCCAAAAAATAACCGGGTTGATCTGCGAAAAAGTGGCGCAATCGACCGTGGGCGGAATTTTTGACGATAAAAATTTTCTCAAAAAAACCATCGAAGTGGTTATGAAAGAATGGGTGACTTCGCATTGCCAGAATAGACAGGACTTTTACATCAAACTGCCGGAGAACGTGCAGCAGGACATCAAAGAATACTTTTTTCAGAAGGGAAAACAGGAATTGGACAAGGGGCTGAAAATCGAGTTCGACGAAAAAATAAAAAGCGGATTCGTGATCGTTCCCAAAGACGGTTCGTACCGGATCGGCTTCACCGAAGAAGATTTTAAATCCCTGGTGCAGTATTTCCTGCGTCCGCGTTTGAAACAGTTTCTTTTTGGGGTGCAAGAAGGAAAATGAGCAGGGGATATTATTATTTAGTCGCCTCTTTGCCGCAGCTTCGGCTGGACGATTATAAAGAGCCGTACCGCGTCAATGAATTTGTCTCGGAATTGTTCGAGCATCTGTCTGCGCGGCATTGCGCTTATGTGCGCGATGTTTTATCCGTCCATGATTCCGGACGGATCGTGGACGTGTTGCTGGGGAAGGAATCCTCAGGGATGGGGCATCCGGGAAACTGGTCCGCGGCGCAGGTCAAGAATGAGCTCGATTTGCCGGAAGAAGAGCGGGACAGC
>JAQULA010000160.1 GCA_028718845.1 Candidatus Omnitrophota bacterium | reverse complement strand
TCGTTCCGCCGAAAACGTTTTGGATGAGATGGAACTGCTGGTAAAGAAATACGGGCGCCGGGAAATTCAATTTATCGACGATAATCTTACCCTGAATAAACCGCGGGCAATGCGGATTTTTAAGGGTATAATCGAGCGTAAACTTAACATCCATTGGAATACCCCCAACGGGATAGCGATCTGGACCGTTGACGAGGAAATGCTCGATATGATGAAGGCGAGCGGGTGTTATGAGCTGACCATCGCTTTTGAAAGCGGCGACCAGGAGGTTCTCAACCGGATCATTAAAAAACCGCTTAATCTGGAAAAAGCCGCTGGATTGGTGAGCAAAATCCGGAAACGGGGGATCCTTACTTATGGTTTTTTTATCTCCGGTTTTCCCGGGGAAAAAAAAGAGCAGGTACAGCGGACGTTCGCGTTTGCCAAGAAAATGGATTTGGACGGGGCGGCGTTTTTTATCGCCAACCCCACTCCGGGGTCGGATCTGCATAAAATATGCCTGGAAAAAGGCTATATAAAAGACGATTTTTCATTCGGCAGTATCGAATATAACTGGCCGAATTTCGGTACCGACGACATGAGCGCCGATGAATTGGAACGATTCGTGCTGAAAAATTTTAACGCTTTTCTGCTGCGGGTATTTCTTCGGCATCCGCTGCGGTTTTTGAAAAAATATCTCCGGGTGTTTTTGACCCACCCGGTCATGTCGTTGCGGACGACCTATGCCGATATCGAGCGATTGCTGGTTAATAAATGGAAAAAAGAAAAAAAATAAAAAAAGTTCTCCTGATTTTTCCTCCGGTTACGTTTTCCCGGGAAAGTCCCAAGCAGATCATGCCCCCGCTGGGCATCGGTTACCTGGCCGCGGTGTTGCGGGATGATTACGAGGTATGCATTCTTGATGCCGCGCTTGAGGGTTATAATCAGGAGCGTCCGGAGCGTAAAGGATTTTTAACCTACGGTTTGTCGACGGCGCAGATCGAAGCCCGGATCCGCGGCGCCGCCCCGGACGCCGTCGGGGTCAGCTGTCTTTATTCCAGTCAGTTTCCCCAGACGCTGGCGGTTACCGAAGCCGCCAAGCGGGTTGACCCGGATATCGTTACCGTTATCGGAGGCACCCATCCCAGTTTTCTTCCGGAGGAATGCCTCCGGCATCCGAGTATCGATTTTATCGTGCGCGGAGAAGGGGAAACCGTGCTGCCGCGGTTGTTTGCCGCGCTTAACGCCGGAACGGATTATTCCGCTTTTCCCGGAATCGCTTTTCGGGATGCCGGTGGTATGCGGATCAATAGTTTTTCCGAACCCGCGGCCGATGTGGATAAATTGCCTTTCCCGGAACGTGCCGCTTTCCCGCTGGAAAAATATTTCCGGATAAATCTTCCGATGGGTCTGGTCTATCGCCGGGCCCCGGTGATCAATATGATCACTTCCCGCGGCTGTATATATAACTGCGCGTTTTGCAGTTCCTGCCGTTTCTGGGGTAACCGTTTCCGTCCGCGCTCCGTCGACAGCGTGCTCGCGGAAATGGAATATCTGAAACGGACCCTGGGCGTGCGGGAGATTAAATTTTTCGACGATAATCTGACTTGTGACCCGCGGCGCGCCAAGGCCATTTTCCGGGGCATGATCGAACGCGGATTCGATTTCACCTGGAATACTCCCAACGGAATCGATCTGCGCACCCTGGATGAGGAAATGATCGTATTGATGAAGCAAAGCGGGTGTTATGAGCTGACCCTGGCAATCGAAAGCGGCGACGAATCGGTGCGGAAAACGATAATCAATAAACCCCTGGATTCAGAGACGATTATCCGGGCGACGCGCCTGATCCAGCGCCATGGAATCGATACCTACGGTTTTTTTATCATCGGTTTTCCCGGGGAAACCCGCCGCCAGATCGGCCAAACTTTTCGTTTTATCGAGACCTTGAGACTCGACCGTATTTCCTTGTTTATTGCCAACCCCTTGCCGGGGACCCGGTTGTCCGAGATTTGCCGTGAGCTCGGGTATCCCGCGCCGTCCGGGGCCGACCAGTGTCTGGATTATTTTCACGCCTGCTTTGAAACCAAAGAATTTTCGCGCCGGTACCTGGAAAAGGCGCGGCGTGATTTCTATTGGAAGTACAACCTGAGCCTGTTGTTGAGAAATCCGTTTAAATTTTTCCGGAAATATAGTATATTCCTATGTGTAAGGCCGTTATTGCTATGGGAAATGTTATGGAAAAAACTTATTGCCCCGAGTGTGCGTAATGCCGATAATAAATCCTGATCCGGTCCCGCGGAAAACGCGGGATTTCCTGATTGTCTGCGCGATATTCCTGGTTGCGCTTTTTTTCCGTTTGGTCTATGTCTTTCAGTACAAAGCCAGCCCGTTTTATTCCGGCCCGATCATCGATGCCTTAAGCAATTATACCTACGCTTTACACGGGGTCAGGGGGGACTGGCTGGGAAAGGGGATTGTCGCGGCGCGTGTACCGTTATATATTTATTTTCTCGCCGTATTGCTGAAAATTTTCGGCACCGGATTTACCGCCGCCAGGCTGGCCCAGATAGTCCTGGGGTCGATCAATTGTGTGCTGGCTTTTTTTATCGGAAAGAGGATATTTAACCGTAGCGTCGGCGTCTGCGCCGGTTTTATCTGCGCTCTTTACGGCGTGCTTATCCATTTCGACGCCGAATTCCTTGGTGTCGGCCTGACCGTTTTCCTGAATCAGATCCTTATTCTGTTTTTACTGCGCGCGATTGAACGGCCCCGGGGGTGGAAATGGTTTGTCTCCGGAGTGCTTTTCGGGCTTTCGGTGCAAACCAGCCCGAACAGTATTTTATTCCTGCCGCTGCTGTGCGTATGGCTGGGCCTGTTCCTTCCCGGAAAATGCCCGGAGCCGGCCAAAGCATTGCCGGCGGCGGATACGTTGCCGGGTTTGGAAAAACCGGCTGAGAATAAAGTGCGGCGGTTATGGCGCGGTTTCAATCGCGCCGCGGTAAAGGCGATAATCTATGTTTTTATCGGCACGCTGGTAACGATCCTGCCGTTTGCCCTGCGCAACTATTTTGCCGGAGGTGATTTCATTCTGCTCTCATCTACGATCGGGATCAACCTTTACATCGGCAATAATGAAAAGGCCGACGGCAAAATCGCCGCTCCGCCTTCGCGCGATTTTTCCTACGGGGGATGGGAAGATAACGTATGGGTTTCATCGATAAAGGTTGCGGAACGCGAGTCCGGACGGAAGTTGAGCCCGTCGGAGGTGTCGGATTTTTGGCTGATGAAAACGCTGCAGTTCATTATGGACCGGCCCGCCCAATTTATTGAACTGCAGATCCGTAAGTTTTACTATTTGTTCAACGCTTTTGAGATCCCGGAGAATCAAAGTATTTATTTTTTCCGGGTCTGGTCGTCGCTGCTGCATTTGCTGGTTTTTTCCGGGCCGCATTTGTCGTTTCCCTTCGGGGTCATCGGGCCGCTGGCATTGCTGGGGATCGCGGTGTATTTCCGGAAGGAAAAAGGGGTGATCCTGCTTATCCTGTTTATCGCGGCCCACCTAAGCTTGAAGATGATTTTCTTTGTGGTCAGCCGCTACCGCGCTCCGCTGGTTCCTTATTTTGCTGTATTTGCCGCGGCCGGTTTTTCGTGGCTGGCCGGCCTGCTCTGGCAACGGCATTACAAAACTTTACTTTACTCGTTACTGGCGCTGGCGGTGCTGTTCCTGTTTTGCAATTCGCGCTGGTTTGGGGTTACCGATGACAGCCGGGCGGAATGGTTCTTTAAACTGGGGACGTCGTTTAAGTACCAGGGAGAAAAAGAAAAAGCGTTGAAAGCCTATTTGGAAGCGTTGAAACTCGAACCGGACAACCCGGATTCGCAATATAATATCGGCGTTATCTATCTGGAACGGGGGAACCGGGAGGAAGCGCTGCGGCATTTTCAGCAAGCGATCACCCGTGATCCCAATGATTCCGCGGCCTACAACAATATCGGAATAACTCTGGCAAAGCAGGGGCATCCGGAAGATGCGCTGATCTATTATAAACACGCTCTTGAAATCGATTCCGAAGATGTCTTGACCATGGTAAATCTCGCTTCCGCTTACATTGTGCTTAACGATTTTCCGCATGCCGATCAATTGCTTACCCGGGCGAAAAAGCTCAACTGCGTTTTCGCCCCGGTTTATAATTGCCGGGGTGTTTTGGATGAAAAAACGGGTAATGACGGCGCGGCGGAACAGGCGTATCTGCAGGCGATCTTTTTTTACCCGGATTATTTCGAAGCCTATTACAACCTGGCGGCTTTGTATGAACGCCTGGGTCAGCGCGAAAAGATGATTGCCGCCCGGGCAAAAGCGTCGGCCTTGCTGCTGAGGGAAGAGAATAAATAAAGCCGCTGCCGTCCGCCGGCTGCAGAAAAACCGCCGGTACCGGAAGTCCCGGTCAATGGCCGGTGCCGGATATAGAGCGTGATAACATCTATTGACAAAATAATATTCCCATGCTATAGTTTCA
>JAQULA010000159.1 GCA_028718845.1 Candidatus Omnitrophota bacterium | reverse complement strand
GGGTCAGGAAGCGATTTCGTTTACCGGGGCTCAGGTGGGGATCATTACCGATACTTCGTTTACCAAAGCCCGGCTGATCGACATCAACGGTAAAAAAATCGAAGCCGAGCTGAAAAAAGGGCGGATTGTAATCGTTGCCGGTTTTCAGGGGATCACGGTCGACCAGGAGATTACCACTCTGGGGCGGGGCGGTTCAAACCTTACGGCGGTGGCGCTGAGCAAAGCCCTGGGCGGATGCGTGTGCGAGATGAATACCGATGTCGAGGGTGTGTTTACCGCGGATCCGCGGGTGGTCCCGAATGCCCGTAAATTGGAAACGATCAGTTATGATGAGATGCTGGAGATGGCTTCGCTGGGCAGCCAGATTTTGCAGGCGCGTTCGGTGATATTCGCTAAAAAATTCAATGTGCCTATTCACGTGCGCTCCAGCTTCAGTGATAAACCGGGCACTTTTATTACCAAGGAGGCACAAGCAATGGAAGATGTGGTCATCTCCGGGGTTACCTGTACGAAGCATGAAGCTAAAATGACAATTTGCGATGTTCCGGATAAGCCGGGTATTGCCGCGAAAATTTTCAAGGTCCTGGCCGACCAGGAAATCAACGTGGATATGATCATTCAGAACGTCAGCCGCACCGGTTTTACCGACCTTTCGTTTACCGTGCCGAAAACCGATTTGAATAAGTCTCTGCGCACGACCCGGAAGATTGTCAAGACCATCAAGGCGGAAAACGTGATCTGCGATGAGGATGTCGCCAAGGTTTCGATCATCGGCGTGGGCATGAAGAGCCATCCCGGAGTGGCGGCGAAGATGTTCAATATCCTGGCCAAAAATAAAATCAATATCGAGATGATTTCCACTTCGGAAATCAGTATTTCCTGCGTTATCCGCAAGAATAAGGCCGAGGTTGCCGTGCGCGCTTTGCACAAGGCCTTCGGCCTGGATAAGGTGTAGTTTATCATGCGTTCAATTGCTATTTACGATACCACGCTTCGCGACGGCGCCCAGACCGAAGGGATTTCCTACACGGTGCATGATAAAGTCCTGATCGCCAAAAAGCTCGATGAGCTGGGCGTCGATTTTATCGAGGGCGGATGGCCGGGGTCCAACCCCAAGGATATGGAATTTTTCCGGGCGATGAAGAAAACCCGGTTTAAAACCAGCCGGATGGTCGCGTTCGGGAGTACCCGGCGCAAAGAAACCACCGCGGCCCGGGACCCGATTGTCCGGGCCCTGGTTGATTCCGGAGCGCGTTATGTTACTATCTTCGGAAAAAGCTGGGACCTGCATGTGCGGGATGTGCTGAAAGCGTCTTTGGATGAGAACCTGCGCATGATCTTTGACACGGTCCGTTTTCTGAAATCGAAAAACCTGACCGTTTTTTACGATGCCGAACATTTTTTCGACGGGTACAAGAGCAACCCCGATTATGCCCTCAAAACACTGATCGCGGCGCGGGACGCCGGGGCGGCGGTGGTTATTTTATGCGATACCAACGGGGGAACGATCACCTCGGAACTGGTGCGCGTTATTACCGCGGTGAAGTCGGCCGTGGCGGTCGACCTGGGTATTCATGTGCATAACGACAACGCGATGGCCGTGGCCAACAGCGTGGCGGCAATCGAGGCCGGGTGCGTGCAGGTGCAGGGCACGATCAACGGGTATGGGGAACGCTGCGGCAATGCCGACCTGTGCGCGATCATTCCGTCCCTGACGCTGAAATTGGGGTATCATTGCAAGGCCAGGTCCCAGGTGAAAGAATTGACCGAGATATCGCGTTATATCAGCGAGGTCAGCAATATGAAACAGCAGGATACCCAGGCTTTTGTGGGGAGTTCCGCGTTTGCCCACAAGGCCGGTGTGCATATCAACGCCATGCTGAAGAATCCGCTGACCTATGAACATATCGAGCCGGCGGCGGTGGGTAATACCCGGCGTTTTCTGGCCTCGGAGCTGGCCGGTAAAACCAGTATTTTGTTTAAAGCCCGGCAGCTATCGTACAATTTGCAGAAGAACGACGCGCATACGAAAAAACTCCACAAGCTTATCCAGGAGCGGGAATACGAGGGTTATCAGTATGAGGCGGCGGAAGCGTCATTCGAATTGCTGATCAAGAAAGCCCTGAAAAAATATAAAAAATTTTTCGACCTGGAAGGTTTCCGGGTAACGGTGGAAAAACGTCCGGATAATACGCTTATTTCCGAAGCCACGATAAAGCTCCGGGTCGATAATGTCCGTGAACATACCGCCAGCGAAGGCGACGGACCGGTGAATGCCCTGGACAGCGCTTTGCGCAAGGCATTACAGGATTTTTATCCGGAATTGACCAAGATGCACTTGTCCGATTTTAAAGTTCGGGTGCTTGACAGCAAGTCCGGGACAGCGGCGAAGGTACGCGTGTTTATCGAGTCCCAGGATGAAAAAAGCTCCTGGTGGACGGTCGGGGTTTCCGAAAATATCATCGAAGCGAGCTGGCAGGCGCTGGTGGATAGTATCGAATATAAATTGCTCAAAGAGAGGGAAGAGTATTAATACGCGCTCAATCATGGAAGAACTTGCGACGAAATACAGTTTTAAGGACAGGGAAGAGGCGTGGTATCGTTTCTGGGAAGAACATAAGTTTTTTCATGCCGCGGTGCACCCGCAGCGAAATCCGTTCACGATCGTTATCCCGCCGCCGAATGTCACCGGTATTCTGCACATGGGCCATGCCCTGAACAATACGATTCAGGACATTCTCATTCGTTATAAACGGATGAACGGCTCTGAAGCGCTGTGGATGCCGGGCACCGATCATGCCGGTATCGCCACCCAGAATGTGGTGGAACGCAAACTGGCCAAAGAAGGAAGTTCTCGGCGCGACCTGGGCCGGGAAAAATTTCTCGAGCAGGTGTGGAACTGGAAAGAGCAGTATGGCTCAACGACTATCCGGCAGCTGCGGCGGCTGGGCTGTTCCTGCGACTGGGAGCGCACCCGGTTTACCATGGATGACGGTTACAGCGGCGCGGTGGCCGAAGCATTCGTGCGTTTGCATGAAAAGGGTCTGATCTACCGGGGTAATTATATTATAAACTGGTGTCCGCGCTGCCAGACCGCGCTTTCCGACGAAGAGGCTCCGCATAAAGACACCCAGGGATTTTTGTACTATATCAATTATCCGCTGAAAGATTCCCGCGATTCGATTATGGTGGCCACTACCCGGCCGGAGACCATGCTCGGCGACACGGCGGTCGCGGTGAATCCTCAGGATGAGCGTTATCGCGGACTTATCGGTAAAACTCTGGTTCTGCCGCTGATGGACCGCGAAATAAAAATCATTGCCGACGATTTTGTCGATCCGGCTTTCGGTACCGGCGCGGTCAAGGTGACGCCGGCGCACGACCCGAACGATTATGCCATGGGCAAACGCCATAACCTCGAATTTATAAATATCCTGCATCCGGACGGACGTTGTAACGAGAACGCCGGTGATTACGAAGGGATGGACCGGTTTGAGGCCCGCGAGGCGGTTATCGAGGATTTGAAGGAACGTAAATTACTGGTCAAGATCGACCCGCATCAGCATGCCGTGGGGCACTGCTACCGCTGTCACACGGTGATCGAGCCGTATTATTCCAAACAATGGTTCGTGAAGATGAAGCCGCTGTCCCTGCCGGGCATCGAAGCGGTGAAAGACGGGCGGATCACCTTTCACCCGGACCGCTGGACCAAGGTGTATTTGAACTGGATGGAAAACATCCAGGATTGGTGTATCTCGCGCCAGATCTGGTGGGGGCACCGGATCCCGGCCTGGTATTGCCTGAAATGCCATCCCGAATTAGCCGCGAACAAGGCCGGTAAAACCGGGTCCGGAGAATCGCTGGATATTTCACTCGATGATATTGCCCTGCTGGCGAATATCGAGCCGATTGTTTCGAAAACCAGACCGAAATGTCCGCATTGCGGCAGTGATGAGCTAATGGCCCAGGACCCGCAGGTATTGGATACCTGGTTTTCCAGCTGGCTGTGGCCGTTTGCCACGTTCGGCTGGCCGTTTAATCAGACCATGGACCATGGACCACGGACCACGGTTAAAAACGAAGCGGCACGCGACATTGAGCAGCAGAAGAAAGAGCTGGATTATTTTTATCCGACGGCGGTTTTGGTCACGGCCCCGGAGATAATTTTCTTCTGGGTGGCGCGGATGATCATGTCCGGATTTGAGTTCCAAGGAAATATTCCGTTTAAGGATGTTTATATTCACGGCACGGTGCGGGACGATACCGGGAAAAAGATGTCCAAGTCGCTGGGCAACAGCATCGACCCGCTGGAAATCATCGATGAATACGGTACGGACGCGCTGCGGTTCAGTTTGATATCGATAACCGCGATCGGCCAGGATGTTTTCTTAGCCAAGGAAAAGTTCGAGTTCGGCCGTAATTTTTGCAATAAGCTTTGGAATGCCTCGCGGTTTATCCTGATGAACCTTGCTCCGGATATCGCGCAAACCGGGAACGCGCTGGAC
>JAQULA010000158.1 GCA_028718845.1 Candidatus Omnitrophota bacterium | reverse complement strand
CTTAAAGTATTCATGAAAGAAGTGTTGGAAAACGGCACGTTAATGCGGCTTAACTTTATGCTTCCGGATGATTCCCAGCCGATCCAGGCGTAGGGAAAGATCATCTGGCATAAAGTCCGGGACGATAATTTTACGGAATCAGGGATCGAATTTACCGTCATTGATGCGGTTTGTATTGATAAAATTAACGCGTATGTAAAGAAAACTCTGGGGATTAATTGGTAAGGACGCAGCGCAATGCGGGTATATTTTGTTCGGCATGGTCAGGCGTTTCCGGAATCTGAGAACCCCCGCCGGCCGCTTACGGAAAAAGGGAAGCGCGATGCGGAAATTATCGCCGGCTTTTTGAAAAAAAACTCGGTTATGGTTGAAAGCGTTATCTGCAGTACTAAAACGCGGGCCAGGGAAACCGCGCAGATTATCGCCGGAGGAATGGCGGCGAAACCGATCATCCTGCCGCGGGAAGGATTGTCTCCAAACGACCCGGTGGCACCATTGCGGGAAGAACTTGAAACGCTGCAGTCCGACGTCATGGTCGTGGGACATTTGCCGTATTTGAATGAGCTGAGCGCGTTTTTGTTGACCGGAAAAGATAATTTTCCGGTTTACTGTCCGACTTGCGCGGTGATTTGCCTGGAACGGATATCCCCCGGACGGTGGCAGTTATTGTTTATGGTCTCTCCGGAGTGGTTATAGATTGCCGGCGAATGAGTATTGCCCGGCAGAAGGAGGGGAAACGTGGCGCGTCAAACCGTTACCGGGCGTCAGAAAAATATCAGCCGGGTGCTGCGGGAAAAAAAGCAAGTACGCAAAGCGTCCGGATTCCCGGGGCGGAAGAGATGACCGGCGCGAGCGGGCAGCTTTAGTGATTTTTTTTCGGAAAAATCGATTGGGGACGGAATGGGCAGAGATACGAGTAGCGGGTAGGGAAACGGGGGCTGGACAAGGAGGTGGATCGTGGAGCAATGCGAATTATTCGAATGTGGGTTTTTGCAGCGATTCAAGCATGCCGACCGGATTTTGTCGGCGGGAATAATCAGCATGTATTGTCGGGGGCCGGAGCTGGAGGATTGTGAACGCCGAAAATATGAGAAGAAATACGGGAAACCTCCGGCGGATTCATTGCGGCCGGACGGAAGAATATTTTCGTATTGAATTTGAACCCGCGGGGAATCGTGACAGGGCCTGTTTAGATGAAAAAAATTTTGACGTTTGCGCATCGGGGAGCTTCGGCTTATCTGGCGGAAAATACTATTGCGGCCTTTGAGCAAGCCATAACCCTGGGCGCGGACGGTATCGAGCTTGATATCCAGCTGACCAAAGACGGAGATATCGTTGTTTTCCACGATGCCGGTTTTCCCGACGGGCCGATAATTGCCGATTTGACGGCCGCGCAGATCATCGCCGAGGGGGAAAGGCTGGGGATAGAGATCCCTTTGTTGGACACGGTGTTGTCGCGGATCCATGATCGGGCGGTTCTGGACATTGAAATCAAAAGCTCCGGGCTGGCCGAGGCTCTCATCACTAAATTATCCGCGGCTAATTCACGGAAAATTATTTGCACGTCATTTATCCAAAGTGCCATCGTCGAACTCAAAAAGAAAGCCCCGGAACTGGTCTGCGGTATTGTAACGAATACGCGATTAGCCGACCCGGTGCGGATGCTTGAAGCCTGCGGGGCCGATGTTATCGTGCAGAGATTTGATTTGCTGGACAATGAATATGTGCGGATTTTACATGAAGGTAACAAGACTGTTTTTGCCTGGACGGTAAATGATTCGACGGATATCCGGCGGGTGTGCGGGGATGGGGTTGACGGGGTTATCAGCGATTATCCGGACCGGGTTATTGCTTGTATGCGTAAGGGGAGATATCCCCGATAATAGGAGAGATGATGCGATGCGTTGTGTCGATGTAATGATCCTGAGTGCGGTTTTATTAAGCAGCAGTTTTTTTTCCGGGTGTGGCTATCCCGACGGACGGGAAAAACCGGTGGTTCAGCCGGAGCCGGCTTACCAGATGGTTACCGGCAAAGACGGGGCATTGTATCGGTTAAATCAGAAAACCGACGAACTGGCCTTGGTCGACGGAGCGTCAATTATACCGCTTAAGGCCGCGGCCCCGGGGGCGGTTCCCGTGTCGGCGGGTGAGTCCGGGGGAGGGGAACAGAAAAACGAACCGGCTGTTATTGGCGGCGTGCCGGCAGAAGAGCCTCATCCGGTGGTTCCGGCAGTTCCGGAAAAGGTTGAATCTCCGGAACCGGTGCCGGTTGTTTTGCGGCATTGGCCGGAATTACAGCTTAACGGTAAAAATCTGAAATGTTCTTTGGAAACGCAGTGGGATGCGGATACGCTGCGCTGCGTTTTTGAAGTTTATCCCTATTCTTCGCTCAAGAAAATGATTGAACGCAAAGAACAGGATATTTATTATCAACGCAAGTGGCATGGATTCATCGTGAAATTGCTGGACAAAGATAAAAACGTGATAAAGCAGGTTTCCTTTAAGTTGTGGGATATGGCGAGAGTTTTCGATGAAAACGGCAAGCTGGGTTCGGTGAAGGCTACCGCATCGGTGGCAATGGATAAAGCGGGGTATGAAACCGTTGTCGACTACGCCGTTTCCTGGAAAATAGATTGGATGCTTATCCCGGAATATGGTTTTGCCGATCAAATGGATGACCTGATCCAGACCTATAATTGGTATGGTGAAGTGAACCGGAAAGTCGACGTGGATGCTCCCCCCGGGGCTAAATATTGGTGGATAACCTTTCCGGAGCAAAAGAAAGTTTATTTTTCAACCCAGGAAGAGTTGTTGAAGAGTTACAAAGAGACCACCCGGAGAATTCTTGAAAATCACAAAGAACGTTGAGGGAAAGTGGGTAACGGCATGAAGAAATGTCCTTTTTGCGCTGAAGAGATTCAGGATGACGCGGTTAAATGCCGTTATTGCAATGAGTTTATAAAAAAAGCGGAAAAGTGGTATTTTCAGCCTTTCGGCATGGTTATCTTGTTTTTAATGTTCGGGCCGTTGGCGATCCCGCTGATCTGGCTTCATCCGCATCTGAGCTTGTACAAAAAAATTATCATCACGATGGTGCTGGCGTTCCTGTTTTACTGGTTTGGGGTTATTGTCGCCCAGTCAATCGGTAATCTGACCCAGTACTATAAATTTATGTTTTCGTTATAGTCTGCGTGATTGTAAAAAATAAATAGGCGATTGGTTCCAAAAACACCCGCGTTTATTATTAAGTGAACGCTTTCCGGAGAGTTATGGGGGAATCGGAATTCAAAAGAATAAAACGCCGGCCGGATTTTTTTGGGGGAATTGACAATGAAACCGGCATGGCCCGTTTCTACTCCGTATATTCGATAATTGCGGTCTTGCTGCTGGCCGCGGTTACCTGGGGGGTGCTGGATATGGCGGGAAGGCTGTATCGGAACAAGACTCCGCGATCCACCGGCATAGCCGAAAAAAAGCACCCGGCAACGGCGAGATTGCCGGTCTCCGCTGCGGGAGTTTCCGGAGAGCCTCCGGCGGCAACCCTCACGAATCCCCTGGGTGAGAAAATTAATACGGCAATATATTTTTTGAAGCGGGATTTCCGGACTAAACGGGATACCTGGCTGCATTATGAAAACGAGAAAGCGACGGCGCTGCTGCTGAAAAAATATGCCCGGGCGCAGGAAAAATTCCGGCAGTTTTACGGGGTTTACGCCGAGGATGCCACGGAATTGATTATCAAATCGGAAAATGGTTTTATTATTTTGGATCCGGATCTTTCGGTAATTAATTTTGCTACCCAACACCGTACGCCGATAAACGGTTATTTATTTATTTATCCGAATCCCGCCCGGGATGATGCGGCGCGCGGGCAGGGTTTCAGCCTTTGCGCGATACCGGAGCGGTATTATCGGGTCGGATTACCTACGCTTTATGTGGATGCAACCGGTATTGTGCGCAGAAAAGACACCACCGGCCGACCGGTTTCTTCACCGCAGGAGATTGATTCTCAATGGCAGGTTTTAGATATTCCCTGATAGGCCCGGGGGAGGGGTAAAATAATGCCGGGCATATTTTATAAGCCTGGCGGGAAAACTCCGGACCTGAATAAAATAACCGGGGAAGTGGGATTCGTGATACCAAAAGAAGGGGGTTGTCATGACCGCTAATATGGGGAAAACCGATAGGCTGGTCCGTTCCGTGGCCGGGGTAATGATCATCAGTGCCGGGATATTTTACCGGAATTGGTTGGGCCTGCTGGGATTAATACCGCTGGTAACCGCCGTGGTCCGTTTTTGTCCGTTCTATACACTGTTGAAAATTTCCACGTCAACAGCCGGTGCCGGAAAAAAAGCAAAAATGGGCTCAATAAATTAAATCCCGGCATAATATGGCCGGGAAAAAGGCGGCCGTTTCCCCCGGCAAAAAAGTTCTTTCCTCGGAGCCTGTTTTATGGTATAGTAAATACCATAACCAAGGAGATGACCGCTATGAAGACAATGAAAACCGCTCGGTCA
>JAQULA010000157.1 GCA_028718845.1 Candidatus Omnitrophota bacterium | reverse complement strand
TTATCGACAGCGCGCGGTCCGGAGATAGTCCGCAGGTGAGTGTTAGCGCGGGGTATCATTACCGCTCGGATGATGCCGGGGATATGTTCAACCGCCGGCATAATAACTGGAGCGCGGGGATAGCCGTGCGCCTGCCGCTGTTCGACGGGTTTTCTACTAAAGCGAAGGTGGATGCGGCCAAAGCGCGGTACGCCCAGGCGAAATTGGAAAAAGAGAATCTGGGGGAACTGATCGCGGTGGATATCCGTAAAGCGTGTCTTGACCTGCAGCGGGCCCAGGCGATCGTCGATTCGCAGAAAGACAGTATTGAGGAGGCCCGGGAAGCGCTGCGGCTGGCCGAGGTCGGCTATGATAACGGCGAGGGGACAAATCTGGATGTCCTGGACGCGCAGGTATCGCTGAGCCAGGTGGAAAAGAATCTTTGCGAAGGTATTTACGATTATTGCATGGCCAGGGCGTACCTGGAACGCAGTATGGGCCGGGACGTTGATCAGATTTTTAAAAAAGCGGATAGCGAGTAGCCTATAGGGGGCGGCGATTTTTAACCGGTGACGTGTGACCTGTGACATTGTGTCTTTATGATGCGAGGAGGCAAGAATGCTCAAACCGAAGAAACAAATAATAATTCCGATTATAGCAGTCATTGTGATTCTTGCGGTTGGATATGTCCGTTACATCGCGGGCCGCAATCATCATGAGATCATCGTATCCGGAAATATCGAGGCCACCGATGTGCGGCTGGCGTTTCGGGCCGGCGGAACCATCCGGGAACTTCTGACCGATGAAGGGATGGCGGTACGCAAGGGGGATTGCCTGGCTCGTCTTGATACCGATGAATTAAGCAAGATAAAGAACGAGGCCGAGGCGGCTTTGCGGGCGGCGGAATTTACCGGCCAGCGGGCGAGAGAAGATTACGAACGTTTGGAAAATCTGTTTCAGGCCGGAGCGATCTCGGCGCAAAAACGGGACACGGCAAAAACCGCCGCGGCCGCGGCCGGCGCGAACAGTGATGCCTTACGCGCCGGACTGGACCTGGCGAATACCCGTCTGGGGTTCGCGGAATTGATTTCACCGCTGTCCGGGGTAGTGCTGACCAAGAGCGCCGAGGCCGGAGAAGTGGTCGCCGCCGGAGCGACAATCGTTACGGTGGCGGATCTGAATAACGTCTGGCTTACCGCGTATATCAATGAAAGCGATCTGGGAAAAGTAAAGCTGGGCCAGGCATCGGCGGTCACCACCGATTCTTATCCGAAAAAAACTTACCCGGGCCGGATTTCTTTTATTTCCCAGGAATCGGAATTTACTCCGAAGCAGATCCAGACAACCGAAGAACGGGTAAAGCTGGTGTACCGCGTTAAGATCATGGTGGATAATTCGAACCAGGAGCTTAAACCGGGGATGCCTGCCGACGCCGAAATTAAAATAGAATGATATGGCGATTATCCAGAGTAACGGTTTAACCCGGAATTTTGGCGCAACCCGCGCGGTGGACCGGCTTGACCTGAGCGTGGCCGAAGGCGAGATCTTCGGGCTGGTCGGCCCGGACGGGGCGGGCAAGAGCACGACTATGCGCCTGTTGACCGGGATTTTGGAACCGACGCAGGGGGAAGCCTGGGTCAACGGTTGCCATATTGTCCGGGATTCGGAAAAGCTCAAAGAAATGATCGCGTATATGCCGCAGCGGTTTGGCCTGTATGAGGACCTGACCGTGCGTGAAAATATTGATTTTTATGCCGATATTTACGATACTCCGGATCGGGAAAGGCCGGAGCGGATATCCCGGCTCCTGGATTTTACCCGCCTGGCTCCGTTTCAAAGCCGCCTGGCTAAAAATCTTTCCGGCGGCATGAAGCAAAAACTGGGACTGGCCTGCGCGCTGATCCATACGCCGAAAATCCTTTTCCTCGACGAGCCGACCAACGGCGTCGATCCGGTTTCCCGCCGGGAATTCTGGACTATTCTTTACGGTTTATTGAAAGAAAAAGTCACCATATTTTTTTCCACGGCCTATCTGGATGAAGCGGAACGGTGCAGCCGTATCGGATTAATGCACAAAGGTAAACTATTGCGCTGCGATGTGCCGGCCGCGATCAAAAAAGAATTTTCCGCGCCGACGCTGGAACAGGCGTTTATCACAATCATAAACCAATATGAGCACTCCTAATCAAAAAGCGGTTGAAGTTGAAAAACTGGAAAAGCGATTCGGCGCGTTCACGGCCGTGAATAAGGTCAGCTTTAGCGTGGAACGCGGCGAGATCTTCGGATTTCTCGGGCCCAACGGCGCGGGCAAATCCACGACGATCCGGATGCTCTGCGGCATATTGCTGCCGACCTCCGGCACCGGCCATGTCGGCGGCTGCGATATCGTCACGCAGCAGGACTGTATCAAGCAGAATATCGGGTACATGTCGCAAAGATTTTCCCTGTATAACGACCTTAGCGTGGAAGAAAATATCGATTTTTACGCCGGGATTTACGGCATCCCCAAAGATCAAAAGAAAAAACGCAAGGAGAAGGTGCTGGCTTTGGCCGGACTGGAAGAATTCCGCAAAGCCATGACGGCAACCCTGTCCGGCGGATGGAAACAGCGGCTGGCCCTGGGCTGCGCCATTATTCACGAACCGGGGGTCGTGTTTTTGGATGAGCCGACTTCCGGGGTCGATCCGATTTCCCGGCAGAAATTCTGGGCGGTTATTAAAGACATGGCAAAAAACGGGGTAACCATTTTTGTAACCACGCATTACATGGACGAGGCCGAGAATTGCGACCGGCTCAGCCTTATTTATAAAGGAGATATAATCGCCTCCGGCACTCCGCGACAGCTCAAAACCGCGACCATGCGGAATGAGGTGGTGCAGATTACCCTGCCACAGCCGGAACAATGGCTGGAGAAACTTAACGGTACGGCAAAGCTGAAAGAATCGGCTTTATTCGGAGCCGCGATTCACGCGATTACCCCGCAGGCGGCGGTCAGCATCCCGTTGTTGAAGGATTTTTTCCGCAAGGCGGGAGTGCGCGAATACACCGTCCGGCAGATCCCGCCGAGCCTGGAGGATGTTTTTGTTTCGCTGATCGAAGAGCATGACAAAAAAGGAATATCCGATGAAGTTTATGCGCGTTAAGGCGGTGATCCGCAAAGAATTCATCCAGATTTTCCGGGATTACCGGAGCCTGTGGATGGCCCTGGCTATCCCGGTAATCCTGCTGGGGCTGTTCGGCTATGCCCTGACCCTGGACGTGGACTATGTCCCGCTGGTGATCTGGGACCAGGAGCAGAGTTACCTGTCGCGGGATTTCATTTTAAATTTCAACAACTCGCGGTATTTCCAGATCACCGGATATTATGATAATTACCCGGCGATGGAAGAGCGGATAAATACCAACCGGGCGCTGATGGCCATGATCATCCCGCCGGATTTTTCGTACCGGCTGGAATCCGGGCAGACCGCGCCGGTGCAGCTGCTGGTCGACGGCAGCGATTCCAATACCGCGTCGATCGCTCTGGGTTATGCCGAGGCTATTACCGGCCGGTACAATGCGCGGTTTATCCGGGATCGGTACCGGCGTTACGGCCGGAGTTTTAATGACCCGCTGCAGCTGCGGCCGCGGGTCTGGTTCAATGAAACTTTGCAGAGCCGGAATTTCATTATCCCCGGCCTGGTCGCGGTGATCATGATGATCATTGCCGCGCTGCTTACCTCGCTGACCGTGGCCAAAGAATGGGAACGCGGGACCATGGAGCAGCTGATCTCCACGCCGGTTAAATCCGGGGAGCTGATCCTCGGGAAATTTATCCCGTACTTTGTGATCGGAATGATCGATATGCTGATCGTCGTGATCATGGGGCAATATATTTTTCACGTGCCGCTGCGCGGCAACCCGGTAGAATTGTTCATATTGGCCGGGATATTTCTCACCGGCATGTTGTGCTGGGGCATTCTTATTTCCGTGCTGACCAGGAATCAGTTTATCGCCAGCCAGATATCGTTCATCACCACTTTTCTGCCGGCGTTTATCCTTTCCGGGTTCACTTTCCCGATCGGCAATATGCCCCGGCCGATACAAATGATCACCATGATTATTCCGGTGCGTTATTTTGTGAGCATCCTCAAAGGCATCTATCTCAAAGGCGTGGGTCTGGAGGTGCTGTGGCCGCACGCGCTGTTCTTACTGGTATTTGCCGGGGTGATGATCATGCTGGCAACCAAAAAATTCAAGAAAAGAGTGGCTTAAAATGTGGGAACGCATAACGACCATAATTATTAAGGAGTTTATCCAGGCCCTGCGCGATCCGAAAATGCGGGTGGTAATATTCGTGACCCCGGTGGTTCAGCTTATCGTTTTCAGTTTGGCGGTATCGACCGATGTCCGGAAAATCCCGACCGCGGTGTACGACCTGGACAATACCGCGGAAAGCCGCCGGCTTATCCGGAATTTTGTTTCGTCCGGATATTTCGTCCCGAAATATTATATCGGCAGCGATAACGGCCAGAAACGGCTTATCGACCAATCGCGGGTCAGCACGGTCATTCGCGTTAACCGCGGT
>JAQULA010000156.1 GCA_028718845.1 Candidatus Omnitrophota bacterium | reverse complement strand
CGAAACGAAAGAATAGATGATCCAGCCATGAATACATCTAATGCCTCGGCGAAGCCGGATTGGCTCAAAAAAAAGATCAATCTCTCCGATACTCAGGAGCTTCATCGCTTGTTCGGTTCCCTGCGGTTGCATACCGTCTGTAAGCAAGCCCAATGTCCGAATATCGGCGAATGTTTTGCCGCGAAAGTGGCGACGTTTCTGCTCATGGGGGCAGCGTGCACCCGCGGCTGCTGGTTTTGCAATGTGGGTAAGGCCCAGCCCCAGCCGCTGGACAGTGACGAACCCCGCCGGGTTGCCGAAGCGGTCCGTAAGCTCGGGCTGCGCCATGTAGTTATTACCAGTGTTACCCGGGATGATCTTCCGGACGGAGGGGCCGGTCATTTCAGCCGTACTATAGCGGCTGTTCATGATGTTGATGCCGCGATTACCGTGGAAGTTCTGGTGCCGGATTTTCAGGGTAATGTTCTTGCGGTGGAAACAGTGCTTGCCGCCGGGCCGCGTATATTTGCCCATAATGTGGAAACCGTGCCCCGTTTATATAGCCGGGTCAGGCGCGGCGCAGACTATCAGCGTTCCTTAGGCGTGCTGGACGCGGCCAAGAACCGCTCGGAATCGGTTCCGATAAAATCCGGGATCATGCTGGGGTTGGGGGAAGAGCCGGAAGAGGTCCGGCAGGTTCTGCGTGATTTGCGGCAGGTGCGCTGTGATTTTTTGAGTATCGGCCAGTATCTTGCCCCCAGTAAACATCATGCTCCGGTACAACGGTTTGTTCCTCCGGAAGAATTTCTTTGTTATGAAAACGAGGCCAAGGCCCTGGGTTTCGCGCATGTGGAAAGCGGTCCGTATGTGCGCAGTTCGTATATTGCCTCGTCATATCTTAACGGAAGTAAAAAGTAAAAAAAAGTCAGTAGGCCGCATTGTGCGGTTTGCGGCTTTTTCATAAAATGGTATAATGTGGCTAAAATTATAAGGGAGTAGTGGTAATGAACTTATTTATCGATGCTTTGATCGATACCGCAAAGCTGCTGCCGTTATTGACGGTAGTTTATTTTATAGTATCTTTTTTCGAGTACCGCTATGGTAACCGCATCGGGCATTCCTTAGTGCATGTTAGTAAATTCGGCCCGATTTTAGGGGCTTTATTCGGCTGTATTCCCCAATGCGGTTTTTCGGTTGTAGCCAGCGCGTTATATGTTAAAAAGATCGTATCGGTAGGCACATTATTGGCGGTTTTCCTGTCCACTTCGGATGAAGCGGTTCCGATACTGTTGTCGATACCGGATAAAGCGCATTTAGTGGGAATTCTCGTCGGGATCAAGGTGATCATTGCGATCATAGCCGGGACGACGGTTGATTTTGTAATAAACCTCAGGCAGGCCGCAGAATCCGGGGGGGCGGCTTCAACCCCGGTTCACTGCGCAGATGCGCTGAGAGGGCATTCCGGATGCTGTTCCCATGGCGTGGATGAAAAACGCTCTAAAATTAAATCCTTACTTATCCATCCGTTGTGGCATACGACAAAGATATTTTTCTTTTTATTGGCTATTTCAATAACTTTAAATCTTGTATTAGATAGAATTGGCCCGGAAAGGATTGCGAGGGTACTTCTGAACGGAACTTTATTTCAGCCTTTCCTGACTTCTTTAATTGGGTTTATCCCGAATTGTTTTGCCTCGGTAATTTTGGTGGGACTGTTTGTAAAAGGCGCAATCAGCTTTGGTTCTCTGGTCGGGGGGTTGTGTGCCGGATCAGGGATAGGAATGCTTGTGCTGATTAAAGAAAATAAGAGTTTTAAGAATACACTGTTTATCATCGGTCTTTTGCTCGGGGTCAGCGTCTTTGTCGGGGTTGTGATTCAAATGTTCGGCAAGGTGTAATTTTTAAGTCCTTACTTTGTTTTTAAATTAAATGTCCGCCGGTTAAGGCGGACATTTTTTATCGGGACGGTCCAATAGACCGGGTCGAATTCCGTATATTATCAGATCTATTTTTTTGCTTTACCCTGATTGGCAACCGCGTTCATCGCTTTTTGGATGGCTTCCTGGTCGCCCAGATAGTAGTGGCGTATGGGTTTGAGATTTTTATCCAGCTCGTAGACCAGCGGGATGGCCGTGGGGATGTTGAGCTTGATAATCTCTTCTTCGGAAACATTGTCCAGGTATTTGACCAGGGCGCGCAGGCTGTTGCCGTGCGCGGCAATCAGTACTTTTTTTCCGGATTTTATCGCCGGGGCAATGGTTTCGTGCCAGTAGGGCAGAAAGCGGTCGACCGTATCTTTCAAACACTCGGTAAGCGGGATATCTTTTGCCGCCATATCTTTATAACGCGGGTCGTTTCCGGGGTAACGCGGATCGTTTTTCTCCAACACCGGCGGCGGCACGTCGTAACTGCGCCGCCACACCAATACCTGTTCGTCGCCGTATTTTGCCGCGGTTTCCGCTTTATTCAGCCCCTGTAACGCGCCGTAATGGCGTTCGTTCAGGCGCCAGGAGCGGTATACCGATATCCACATCAGGTCCATTTCATCAAGGGTGATCCACAATGTGCGTATGGCCCGTTTTAATACCGAAGTGTAGGCGATATCAAAGGTAAACCCTTCTTTTTTCAAGAGTTTTCCGCCCTGGGTTGCTTCCTGCAGTCCTTTTTCGGAAAGATCAACGTCGGTCCAGCCGGTAAACCGGTTTTCCTTATTCCAGGTGCTTTCGCCGTGGCGCAGTAATACTAATTTGATCGGTGTCATGGTATAACTCCCTTCTGATGATATTTATTACCAAGGTCCTGTCTGAAAATGCTTTATTATTATAAATTTTTTGCATTAAGAAATCAAGAGGTGTAAAATAAAAGCTATTATGCGGCTCAAATATTGTATGCTAAAATATATATTATGACTCGACCGATGCTTGATTTAACTACTATATCCGAAAAGGACTTATTAGCGACCCGGATCCGTGATCTGCCGATAGCCATACAGGGTACCTGGCTGGAAGAATGCATTGCGAAACTTTACGAAGAGCTCAAGGCAAAAGAACTCTGTTTTGCTCCGCAATGTTATCTCGCGGATGAATGGCTTACTCCGGACAAAGAACCGGTGGTGGGAATTCCTTTTTTTCTGGCGCATCCGGCGCTTATGCGTTTGGAAAAGCAAATGATGCTGGATGTGGAAGGCGGAACCAAGCCCTGGTGCCTGAAACTGCTCCGGCATGAAACCGGACATGCGCTTAATTACGCCTACCGGTTATACGCCCGTAAGCGCTGGCAGCAATTATTCGGCCGGTTCGATCAGGAGTATCCCGACACTTATCGTTTCCGTCCTTACAGCCGGAGTTTCGTGCGGCATCTGGAAGATTATTACGCCCAGTATCATCCCGATGAGGATTTCGCGGAAACATTCGCGGTGTGGCTGGACCCGGATAGCGATTGGCAGAATCAGTATAAAGGATGGAATGCCCTGGAAAAACTGCACTATGTCGATGCGCTGATGCGATCGCTTAAAAACAAGGAACCGCTGGTGCCCGGCGGCAAAAAATACTGGCAGGCCTGCCGGATCACTTCTACCTTGGCGAACTATTATAAGAAAAAACGCCATTATTATGCCGAGGATTTCCAGGATTTTCACGACGTGAATTTAAAACGAATTTTTTCGGGTACTGCCGAAGGTGGGCCGGGAGCCGGGCCGGCGCACGCGATCCTGCGAAAATACCGGAAAGATATTATTAACACGGTTTCCGCCTGGACCGGGGAAAAAAAATATATTTTGGATGATTTACTGACCACCCTGGTCAATCGTTGCCGTGAGTTGCGTTTGATCGTGCCGGACAGCGAACCGCTGGTCTTGGTCAGGATCACCGCCTATCTTACCACGCTGATGATGAACTACATGTATACCGGACGGCTGCGGGGGCAACATGAAAAAAAAGTTTGATGTGCTGTTGATGTTCGACAGTCCGATGCCGAAACCGGCCGGGTATGATTTCGCCGAGGAATTTGCTTCCGAGGACTGGAACACCGAGCGTGATGTGTATCAGGCGCTTTGTGCCAACGGCCATCGGGTGCGTCTGCTGGGATTGTGCCGGGATATTTCCATCCTGCTCGATGAGGTGAGAGAGCATAGACCGGATGTGGTATTTAACCTCGCGGAAGTATTCGATAACCGGTCGTCTTTGGATAAGAATCTCGTGTGTGTGCTGGAAATGCTGAACATCCCGTATACCGGTTCTTCTTCGGCAACGATGATGATCTGCAACAATAAGGCCTTGCATAAAAAGATCCTGCGGTTTCACCGGATCCGCGTGCCGCGTTTCCACGACTTTTACCGCGGGCACAAGGTGTGGCTGCCGAAACGTCTTAAATTGCCGTTGATCGTGAAACCGTTGAGCGATGAGGCCTCGCGCGGGATATCTTTGGCGTCCATTATCGACAATGCCGAGGCATTGTCCGAGCGCGTGCGCTTTATCCATGAAAAAATGCATATGGATGCCATTGTCGAAGAGTACATCGAGGGCCGGGAAATTTACGTAAGTGTGATGGGGACCAAGCGCGTTATCGTGCTGCCGCATC
>JAQULA010000155.1 GCA_028718845.1 Candidatus Omnitrophota bacterium | reverse complement strand
AGCAGGGCCGGGTCATGCAGCAGGCTGCGGATAATACTGAATTTTCTTTTCATTCCGGTGGAATATGAGTCAAAGCGCTGTTCCTGATAGGTAACCGAGAAAGCGGAAAACAGTTTCTCCAATGTTGTCTGCCGCTGTCGCCGGTTCAGGCCGTAAAGCGCGGCAAAAAAGTCCAGATTCTGCCGTCCGCTTAAACGCCAATAAAAACTGCGTTCTTCCGGAGTTGCCAGTCCGGTGCAGGCTTTTATATGCAGATCGTCGGTCCCGGTCCGGTATCCATTGACCATTACGCTGCCTTTATCGGGTAAGAGTAAGGTGGCGATCGTTTTGAGCAGGGTGGTTTTTCCGGCGCCGTTTGAGCCCAGGAGCCCCAGGGTTTTTCCTTTGGACAGAGTGAACGATAAACAGTCAAGGGCAATGACCGGGGCCGGTTTTTGTCGGTGGAGGTGCGCCAGTCCGCTTAAGGTGACCGGGGCGAAAAACCGCTTACTGAGATTTTCGACTTTTAATATAGGCTGATCCATTTTTTTCTACGATAGCAGATGTTTTTCGGCAAGTCAAGGAATCCTATACCGGTTTTGTAATGCCCGAACCGGCCCGGATTACAGATAAATCAGGATCAATGGTTTAGCTCCCGGATTCCGAAGGTTTTTTGCCGTTAGAATTTAACTTGCTACGATATTCATAACTATGTTAAAATACGGCTGTTGGGTATGCAGTTGCACATAAAAACAGGTTGAGGTATTATTCTTGTCTGGGGGAGGGAGACTAATGAAAAAGCCGACCACAATATTCGGTATCTACGTTGTTGCATTGAGCCTTCTTTGCTTAGGGTCTTTTTCGATCGTTCATGCCCAAGAGGCACAGCAGAATGAAAAAACCCAGATTGCCGGTGAGTTTTTCGGGATCCAGGTGCCGCTGAACAATTATTACTTTGCCAAGCGGGTAGTGATGACCTTTAACGCTAAATGGCGGGGTACTCCGCAGAATGACCAGGAACTGGAAGAGCTGGTGTGGCAGGAATTATTGTTTTCCTATGAGGCCTATCGCCGTGGTATCGAAGCTACGGATGACGATATCGATCGTGAGATCGAGGCCCTGCTGAGATCGAATAAAGTCACGTTCGACTGGCGCGCGGATAAAGAGCAATACCAGAAATGGGTGCAGGATACTTTGGGTGTTCCGGTGGATGTATTCAGGAACCAGATTGAACATTTGGTGAAGCTGGAAAAACTTCGGCAGCAGGTAATCGACAGTTTTAATCCGGAAGTTACCGCTGATGAAGCTTATCAGAAATTTCTTGATGAGTATAATACGCTTTTGGTGGAATTACGCCAGTTTGACGAGCGCGAAGCCGCGGACCAGTTTTATGCCCTTGCGATCCAGCCGCTTTCGTCCCAGGCCCTGGATGAATTGATTTGGCAGGATGCGGTATTGTCGTATGAAGCTTCGAAACGCAATGTCTGTGGCGATGATGAGTCGGTGGATAAAGCGATTGAATCGTTATTGCGCGGGGACGAGGTCCGGTTTCGCTGGAAAGACGATGCTTCGGCTTATCAGCAGTGGGTCAGCGACAAATTCGGGATGACGGCGGATGCGTTCAGAAACCGGATGAGTTCGATCGTTGCGATTGATACCCTGGCACAGAAGATATATACCAAAGAACAGCCGGACATCGATCATAAAACCTACCAGAAGCTTTTAAATAGAACTAAAAGCATCGAAAAGTCTTACTTGAAATTTTGCCAACACTATACCAAAAAAACAAAAGCGATGATGTGTTTCAAGACATTTGACGAAGCAAGATCATTTTATGAAAAAATAACCAGGGCTCCTGGCCCCTGGGAACAGCAGAAGCGTCTTGAGCCTAAGGCATTCCGTCAGCCGGGGTTCGTCGCCCTGGATTTCCTTATTCACATGTGGGGTTTTCAGCGGGAGGATGCGTACAAAATGCTTGATGCGGCAATCGGCTCTTATTATCCGCCGGCGCCGATTTATAAGGGGGTGGGCGTATTTAAAATCCTTAAGGTGCGCAAGGCCGATCCCGCGGAATATGAGCAGCGCAAGGATTCCTATCTTGATAAAGTGAAAATGATTAAAAAATACGCCGCCTATCAGGATTGGGTGAAAGAATTCAAGAAACAGGCTAATATTAAGATTCTTAAGCCATAACCGGGTAATGCCGGTCGGAGTAAAGCAGGATGAGGCTGAGTTTGGAGAAGGGGTTTACCTTACCGGAATTGATGATTTCCACTTTTGTGCTGGTGGTGGCCGTAGCCGGGGTTATCGGGGTTTTGGGGAAAATGACTTTATTGAGCGAACTGAACCGCGAAACTACCCTGGCAACACAGCACGGCCAATCCATATTGGAAGTATTGAAAAACGCCGATTTTACCGGTTTGGAAACCGCGATCAACAACCAGGAATGGAATTATTCCTCCGCTGAACTTAGTGCCGCGCCGTTCAATTTTACGGTGTTGGCTGATGAGACCGTGGATACCGCGGTTTTAACTAGTGGAAGCTCTTTGCACATCGTCGTGACTGTGCAATGGCAGATGCGTACCGGATTGTCCAGGTTGTTAACATTGGAAACTTTAAGGACGGATTGGTGATGAAGGGATTTACTCTGGTTGAACTCATCGTTTCGGTAGCGATCCTTAGTTTTATTGTTATTGCCACTACCTCGCTTTTTTCCGCGGGACATGATGTTTTCGAAACAAGTTCCGGTTCGCTGGATATGCAGCGGTTGATCCGTCAGAGTGTCGGCGGCATGGCCCAGGAACTGCGGCAGTCAAGTCGTTCGGATATTGTGATCGCCGGTGACGGCAGTACGATCGAATGTCGTATTCCCACGGCTATCGATCCATTGACCAAGTCGGATACCATTAGTTATCGTCTGGTTAATAATCAACTTGTCCGGGAACATCCCGCGGGTACTCAGAAAGTCCTGGCCTTGAATATCGATTCGCTCACCTTTAGCCTCGATGACGCGGTTTTGAGCATTCAGGTCCAGGCCAGGGTGCGTATGCATAAGCGGGAAGTCAGTTTTACCATACAGGAACGGGTGACGTTACGCAGTTAACCATAGATGGGGCGGAAACAATGAACAACCGGGGTATCGCTTCAGTGATCAATTTGATCGTGATCTTAGTGCTGACTATTTTAGCCGCGGTAATGCTTCAGCGCGGTATCGTTGAAAACCGGCGGACGGAAATTTTTGTCGATCAAACCCGTGCGTTTTGGCTGGCTGACGCGGGAATGGAACGGGCGCTGGGTCAGCTTAATAGCGCTGCGAGCTGGACCGGGTGGTCGATCCAGGGAAATAACGCGTATTTACAGTCGTCCCTCGGGACGGCGGGTGATTACGATATCATGATCGCTAATTATCAGAATGCGACGGTCCGGATCTCGGTTTCCGGATATTTTCCGTCGCGTACCGCAGACAGCCCGATAACGCGCAATATCGAAGCAGTGGCGACGCGGGTCAACACCTCGCTGTTCAATTACGCGGCATTTAGTAATGGGGCGCTTTCTTTAAGCGGACAGGCTTATACGGATAGTTATGACTCCAGCCTGGGAGTGTATGGCGGTTCGAATGTGGGGGCCGAGGGTGATGTGGGCACGAACGCGGATATTACCGCCAGCGGACAGGCGTATATTAACGGCGATATAAGTACCGGCCCGACCGGAACTTTTGATAACTCGAGTTTTTTTTCCGGGACATCCGAACACGCCAATACGGTGGATCTGCCGTTGGAACCGGTGCCGGCATATCTGACCACTTTGACCAACGGCGGTAGTTTGTCTTCGACCCAGACGATCGATTCCGGGAACTACCAATTCTGGAATATTACCTTATCTTCCAAGACAACCTTGACCATTGTCGGGCCGGCGGAAATTTATCTTACCGGTGATATCAATGTATCCGGACAAGCCCAGGTGTATATTGATCCCGCAAGTACCGGTCCGGTGAATATCTATTTTGACGGGGATGTCAGTCTGGCCGGACAAGGGATTGTCAATCCGACTTTGGCGCCGTCTAATCTGATCCTTTATGGAACCAATCCTTCGGCGCAAACCGTGACTTTGGCCGGACAGGATGATTTTTACGGAGCGGTTTACGCGCCGAACGCGGCGATGACTCTTTCCGGGCAAGGGCGGTTATTCGGCGCTTTTGTCGGAGACACGGTATCAATCAGCGGACAGGGGGGGATTCACTATGATTCCCAGCTTGGCCAGGCCGCGGCTGCGGCAACCGCTGATTACGCAATCACTGCCTGGAGGGATATCCAAAGCGCGTTTCCGGTATCACCATAATTGCCGGATTTTTCATCCGGAGATAAACCATCAATCAATGGAGTGACGCGCGATGTTTATGGTTAAGCAATATTATTCCGGAGCGCTAATATAACCATGCTGATCCCGTGGAAAAATATACAGCGTTTTTTCTCTAAGCTATGCCGTCAGCCTGGATATGCCCTGCGCGTAGGCGGCAAAAGAGCCCGGGCGTATTATGCTTATTGGCGGGGTAATGGGAAAAGTGCCCTTCCGGAGTCGCTAACCTTGTTTTTGACCCATCGCTGTAATCTGCGCTGT
>JAQULA010000154.1 GCA_028718845.1 Candidatus Omnitrophota bacterium | reverse complement strand
CAACGACGATGAAAACGCTTTCAAAAGATCAACAATCATTTTTTCCTCCGAAGAACCTTTTTCCGGAGGCGTCCAATTTTTCTCCATCTCGCCCATCATCTCCTCCTTAGATCTTATCGTTAAATGAATACTTTCCCGGAAACACGGGTTGCCTTTCCGCAATACCCGACGGATAACCGGACACATTCATCCCGGTTGGAAAACCGGGGATTTCCGTGCTCCGATTAAAAAACGGTACGGTGCAAACGCACATTCAACAAAAACCCCAAAGCGATCAGATTCGAAAGCAATGCCGAACCGCCGTAACTGATAAACGGCAGCGGCATGCCTACAACCGGCATAAGCCCCAGGGTCATGCCGATATTTATTATAACATGCAATGCCAGCAAAGTCGTTATTCCCGTAGCCACCAGCCGCCCGGAAAGATCATGCGTAGTCTCGGCGATTCTCACCCCGCGCAACAGCAGGAACAGGAACACCATCAACACGCACATCGTACCGATATAGCCCCATTCTTCTCCGACAACGGAAAAAATAAAATCAGTGTGGCGCTCGGGAAGAAAGCTGAGCCGGTTCTGCGTCCCGGCAAGCCAGCCCTTACCGATAAACATCCCCGAGCCTATGGCTATTTTCGACTGATTGATCGTATAACCGGCCCCCAGAGGATCAAGATCCGGATTGATGAATACCATCAGACGGTCGCGCTGGTAGTCTTTCAGGAAATGCCACAACAGCGGCAAACTCAGTAATCCGGAAGCAATTATGGTGACAAAATACTTCAGCCGTACCCCTCCGACCCAAAGCATCATTAGAAATATCGGCAAAAAAACGATCGCCGTACCCAAATCCGGCTGTTTAAAAATAAGCAGCATCGGCACAAAGGTTATCAGCAGCGGCCAGATCAGCCCGGAAACGGTCCGCAACTTCTGGGGGGCGTCGCCGATAATCCGGGCCAGGGCTAAGATCGTAATGATCTTGGCGAATTCCGACGGCTGCATAGTAAACCCGCCGACACTAATCCAGCGTTGCGCGCCCAAGGCTGTTTTCCCCATGGCCAGAACAAGTATCAGCACCCCGACCTGGAGACCGTAAATAATATAGGCCACACTCAGGAACGAGTGGTAATTCGTGCGCGCCACCAGCAGCATGACCGATAACCCGGCAATCAATGAAATAACCTGGGTAATAACAAAATTCTTTCCGGTATCCGCCTGTTTCTGGGATGACGCGCTGAATAAGACCACTAAACCGAACAGCAGCAATAAAGCCAGCAATCCCATGACCACCCGGTCCCAGTTGCGGATATCGGAAAATACTGCCATTACGACGCTGCTCCTTTATAATACTGAATTATCCGGCGGGCGATATCCGCGGCTTGTTCTCCGCCGTGTCCGCCATGTTCGAGAAACACGACAAAACAAATCTTACGTTTACCGGCTTCGGTAAACCCCAAAAACCAGGCATGTGGCGAACCGCCCCCGGCCTGGGCGGTACCGGTTTTCGCAAACGTTCTTACCCCTTCCACTGCCGCGCGTTGTCCGGTACCCTCCGAAGCATTGACAACATTATACATTCCGGAGAGAATAATATCCAATACTTCCGGGTTAAGCCCTTTTTTCTTTTTTTCCCGCTGGGGAACGGCACGCTTTACCAGGTGCGGGGCAACCTCATACCCGCCGTTGGCGACAAACGCGACCATTCGCAGCGCCTGCACCGGAGTGACCAGCAAATATCCCTGCCCGATGGCAAAATTAACCGTATCTCCTCCATACCAGGGTTGATGGAGCGTATTTTTTTTCCAGCCCTGGTCCGGGACAACTCCCGAAACCTCTCCCGGCAATTCAATGTCGGTTTTGCGGCCCAGCCCGAATTCCCTGGCATGGCCGGCAATCCGGCTTTCTCCGATCTTCAGCCCCATTTCCCAGAAAAAAACATTGCACGATACCATCAGCGCATCAACAACCGTCACCGAGCCATGGCCGCTTTTCAGCCAGCAATTACGCGTCGAATTACCGATCGTAAAGTGCCCCGGGCAAAAATAAGCCGTCTGGGGAGTGATCACTTTTTCCAGTAAACCGGCATAAGCGGTCACGATTTTAAATACCGATCCCGGCGCATAAGCGTTAACCGCACGATCGAGCATCGGGGCATCGGAGCTATTGAGAATTTCTCTAATAGCGGCGGATTGCTTTTTACTTATTATCACATTCGGATCGAAAGAAGGACCGCTGCACAACGCCAGGATTTCCCCGCTGGAAGCCTCCATCACTACCACCGCTCCTTTGGTATCGCCGAGGCACTCGCTGACCAAAAGCTGGAGCTTGCTGTCAAGCGTGGTATACACGTTCTCTCCGCATACCGGAGGCCGATAGCTAAGCACCCGGATAATGCTCCCGCGGCTGTTGACTTCAATCTGCATCCCGCCGGGTTTACCCCTGAGCACGTTATCAAAGGATTTTTCGATACCGCTCCTTCCGATGACATCCTGCATGCGGTACCCGTATTGCTTCAGTTGGGGATATTCCTCATCCCGCATCTTTCCGACATACCCGATCACATGCGCAGCCGCCTTAGCGCAGGGATAGGCCCGCAGCGCTTTGGTTTTAACAAATACGCCGGGCAGGTCGGACATTTCCTGCTCGACCAGCAAAGCGGTTTCCCGCGGCACATCCGCGGCCAGCATAATCGGGGAAAATCCGGAGTCGAAATTATAGGCAAAGGTATCGGCAAGCGCCTCGGAATCGATCGACAACAACCGGCCGAGTTTGGAAAATATCCGGTCCTGGTCCGCCAGCCGGATTTCTTGGGGAATAGCTACGACATCAAACCCCATTTTATTTTCGACCAGAGGAATCCCATTGCGGTCGTAAATAGTTCCCCGCGAGGCTTCCTCGGGAACCAGCCGGATACGGTTATTTTCACTCTGCCGGGCATAATCGGGCCCCTGAACTATCTGCATCCAGAATATATCCGCGCCTAAAACCGCGAATAAGCAAATTATGCTGAAACGAAGCAGTCCTAATCTCATACCAGCGTAAATGATTTTACCGTAACTAATTTTTCCAACATCGTAAAAACCACACAATTCAACCCGGTCGTATACAGGATACTACCCGCTATTACCGCTCCGTTGTCCGGAAACGCAGGCAGCCGGTAGAAATGAATCGCCAGCAAATAATATCCCAGCATCGCGATAATACCGCCGCAAAACGGAACGATGATTTTCGTCAGGAAATGACTGGTGTAAACCCGTTCCTGCAGCACCCCGGACAGGAATCCGATCCCTCCGTAAATAAGACTGTTGATCCCGAGCACCCCGCTGCTTAAGGCGTCGACCAGCAACCCGGCAGCGATCCCGAACACCATACCCGGCTTTATGCCGTTATATAAACCGAAAAAAATCACCAGCAAAAGGACACAATCCGGTTTACAGGAACCCACCGCAATGGCATTGATCAATGAAGCCTGAAATAAAACAGTCAGCAAAGCGATGATTATAAATCGTCCGGTTTTAAATTTGATTTTAAACACAGCACTTCCTCAAGTCCGGTAAGCGGCGATACCGGTTTAATAACGCATACCTTATACATCCCTCCGCGTTCGACCCGTACACTTTCCACCTGCCCGATCGCCAACCCTTTGGGATACACCCCGCCGCCCCCGGCACTGACGATGATGTCACCCAGCTCCACATCGGCGTCCAGCGGAATATATTTCAAACGGCACAATCCCTGGCCGATCCCTTCCAGCATCCCTTCCAGGCGGGTACGCTGCAGCGCAACCACGACCCGTGAATTAACATCGCTGATCAATAAAACCTTGGCAGTCGACGGAGCGACTTCGATAACCTTTCCGACCAGGCCGAAACCGTGCATGACCGGCTGATTAATAAACATCCCGTCTTTTTTACCTTTATCGATAATAATACTGTTCAGCCAGTTGGTCGGCTCCTTGCCGATTACCTGCGCAACCGAGAAATCGATATCACCGCGCTGTTTTAGTTCCAGAAGGTCGCGTAAACGCCGGTTTTCCAGTTTTTCTTCCTTAAAATCATTCGCGTCACGACGCAACCGGGCGAGCTCATTTTTCATCGCGTCATATTCCGAATAGAAAGTAAATATTTTTCCGGCATGCAGAAGTGAAAGGTAGAAACGGTATCCAAACGATAACGGTGCCCGCATCACCATTAGGAAATTACTTTTAAAATGCACTAATCTAGCGGGGGGCACAACCAGGACGGTCAACAAAATAATAATTAGGGGGAATATGAAAAGCCGTTTATTTTGTCTAAACACAATATAACATTACTGTTCAGTAACGATTCTCCTTCTGGACTGCATTCTTTTCAAATTATGGATCTCACTCAAATACTTTCCCGTTCCCAACGCAACCGCAGTCAAGGCTTCCTCGGCAACCCGCACCGGCAATCCGGTTTCTTCGGAAAGTAATTTGTCGATCCCGCGCAACAGACTGCCGCCGCCGACCAGAACAATCCCTTGGTCGACAAGATCGGCGGAAAGTTCCGGCGGGGCCTTTTCCAGGATCACCCGGACCGATTCCACGATCGCGCTGATCGGTTCCGTTAACGCGTCCCGTATTTCCTGCGAAGTTATTTTGATGGTCT
>JAQULA010000153.1 GCA_028718845.1 Candidatus Omnitrophota bacterium | reverse complement strand
CGCGGGTGGATACGTTCAAGGACAGTCTTCAGCACTGGGCTTATTCTCCGGTTATCGGGCATGGGGCGAGCAGCGCCGGTTCGGTGGTGGATAACTACTATATGCGGGTGATGATCGAATCCGGGATTCTCGGCCTGTTCAGCTTTCTGCTGCTGCTATTCGCGGTTGTCCGCAGTTCATTCCAGGCGCTGGCTTATCTGCGAAAGTCGGCCGACGATAATTTCACCGAAGGTTTGATCGTGGGTTTTGTCGCCGGTTTGGCCGGGCTTTTGGTCCATTCCCTGGGCGCGGCGACTTTTATTTTAATCCGGATCATGGAGCCGTTCTGGTTTTTAGCCGGGCTGGTGATCATGGCGCCGGAGATCGAGGCCGAATCAAACGCAAGAGTGGAAGGGAAATGAGTCTTAAACAGGAGACAATAAAGCTTAGCATGTTGACCGGCATGAGTATTGCCGGTGGTTTTGTTTTCCATATTTTATTGGCGAGATCTTTCGGCGTCTCCCGGGAGCTGGATTGTTTTTTCGTTATTCTTTCTTTATTTACTTTGCTGGGTGTTTTTAACACTTTTGTGACCGCGCTGTACCTGCCCGGTTTTAATGAGGTTAAAAAAGAAAATTTTCCGGATAGTTTGGTATTTGTCGACGTTATTATCAAGTGGGTTACGCTTATTGCCGTAGTAATTATTGCCGGGGTACTTTGGGGCGATGATTTCATTATCAAACTGCTTGCCCCGGGATTTACCGGCCAAAGTATAGTTTTGGCGAAAGAATTGAATGCTATTATCGTGTTTGCGTTGTTGTGTTACAGTGTCTCCCAGGTGCTGATACTAACCCTGAACGCGTTGTATTATTATACTGTTCCGGCATTGGCCATGTTGATCGATCCGGTATTCAATATTGCCGCGGTGTGCTTATTTGCCCCGCATTTTGGAATAAAAAGCATCGCGTTTAGTTATCTGGCGGCAAATCTCGTCCGGGTTGTCGTTTTGATCGTATATTTTCACCGAAAAACCGGCTGGCGTCCGACCGTTCGTTTTTATCATTCCAAGGTTCCGGAATTGATCCGGGGTTCTTCGTTGATGGCCGGCAATGGGTTCTTGTGGGGATTAAAAGACGTGATTATCCGGAATATTGCTTCGCGTATGGGCGAAGGCGCGGTGACCTTGTTTTCTTACGCGGAGAAGATCATCAATACCCTGTTCCAAATCGTTGTCTATCCGCTGGCCCGGATTTTTTACGCGCGGGTCTCGGAATGGGCGGCGTCGGGACAATGGGATAATATCCGTTTTACGATTATGCGTACGATCCGGGTGGGAGTGTCTTTGGTTTTATTTGTCTGCGCCGGCGGGTTTGTTTTCTTGCCGTCTTTTTTAAGGTTGTTTTTTTATGGGAGCAAATTTACCGGTCAGGATATTCTGACGCTGTCGGCGGTATTTAATATCCTGCTGGGGCATCTGGTGCTGTTGTCGTTTGAAACGCATCTCTCCCGGGTAATTTATGCAACCAAGCGGATCGGGGTAGTGACGATCACGGTTGCCGCGGGCCTGACCATACTGGGAACAACCGCGTTTGTTTTAGCGCGGAAATTCGGCGTGAACGGATTGGCCGGGAGTGTTGTTTTTGCCCAGAGCGTGATTTGTTTTATTTACTATATGTTCACCAAAAAAAAGCTGGGCTTAGGGATCGTTAAACTCGGTAAAAATCTTATCAACAGTTTTCTGGTTGCCGGGATATCGGTGATAATCGGTGTTGGGATGAAACATTACGTCGACGGCAGTATTCAGGTGGTCGTTTTGGTATTGCCGGCCTGGCTACTGATCTATGGGCTGTTAGCCAGGTTGTTTCTTAAAGAAGAGCTCCACATTATGGTATCGAAATAATGCAGTGTCCGGCGTGTTTTGCGAATGCGACCGAGTTAACCGCGCTGCGGGCGGGTACCGGCTATGGATTTCGGCGTTGTACCGGCTGCGGGGTCGTTTTCGCCGATCCGATGCAGCCGGGGACAGCGGAATGGTATGAGAAAGCGGCGGATTATATCCCGCCGGAACGCCCGGTGGAAACCCTGAAATGGTACGAAGCGGTATTCTTGGCTGGTCGGGCGGTTCCGCCGGGGAAAAACAAGCTGTTGAATATCGGGTGCGGCAAGACCGTTTTTTTGAAAAAATTAAGTGAATTCGGCTATGAGGTGCATGCGGTGGATATCAGCGAACAGTATGTGCGTTTTACCCGGGAAAAACTCGGGATTACGAATGTGCATCACGCCGACATTATGGATTTTATCCGGGATTATCGCGGAGAAAAATTCGATTGTATCCTGTTTTTTGAAGTGCTGGAACATCTGGGAAATCCCGGTGAGTTCCTGAAGCGAATACCGGCGTTGTTAAATGACGGCGGATCGATATTCTTAAGTGTGCCGAATTCCGGCCGGATCGGGTCGTTTGAGGCGGAGTGGGATCGGCCGCCGCATCACTTGACGCGCTGGAATAAACAGAGTCTGCGCCGGGTGCTGGAACTCAACGGTTATGCGCCGGTGACGATTATGGCGGCTCCGATGTCGGCTGAGGATCTGATGTATAAGCTGGGAATATACTTCGGTACGGAACGGCTTCGGGCTTACATTCGCAGTCATAATTCCGGAGCGTCGGTAAGGATGCTGTATGCGGTTTTGTTTTTTGTTCGGGTCGGGTTTTATAACGCGGCGGCAAGGCTGATGCGTATTTTTCTGAAAGAAAAAGGGTTGAATATCTACGCGCAGGCAAGACTGGGGAAATAGCGGATGAACCAAAAACCGTGTGAAAAAAAATTGAGAATTTTACAGCTGATCCCGCATTTGGAGGGCATGAGCGGATCGATCCGGACGTTGTTGATCCTGACCGAAGAGTTGGTGCATAAGGGGCATAAGGTTGTTATCGCTCATCCGCAAGGGGATACCGGTACGGTCAAGGAAAAGTTTGCCGGGCTCAATGTCGAGATCGTTAATCTGGGCTGGGGAACATTTAACCTGACGCGCTGGCAGCGCATTGTGTTGCTGGTTAAAATTGTGGCCCTGATCCGGCGTGAAAAAATCTCGGTCATTCACGCCCATCATTTCGATGTGGACTGGTTCGCGGCTCTGGCCGGTGCTTTGACCGGCTGCCGGGTGGTTGTTACCATCCATGCCCGTTCTTATCTGTATTGGGTGCAGCGTCTCGCGAATCGCTACCGGCTGCTGGTGTTTCCATTTGTTCACGCATTCGTAAATGTGTCCGGGTATATGCAGCGGCAGTTCCTGGCGGCGCTCCCCGGGCTTGAACGCAAAACATTCATTGTGCATAACGGTGTCGGCCGCGAATTTTTGATCCCGGTTGATCCGGAACAGAGAAAAACCATCCGGCAGAACCATGGGGTCAATGAGCCGGACGTGCTCATCGGATTTGTCGGTAATTATCATGAAGTTAAAGGGTTTGATTATTTTTTACAGGCATTACCGCTGATTAAAGACCGCTCCTATCGGGTTATGGTTATCGGCGCGGATTATGGCCCGGAAATGGAGAGGTTCGACCGTTTTTTGCGCGGGAATGATCTTGGCGAGCGGGTGATCTTTGCCGGATTTTGTCAAAATATCGCCGCGCTTCTGGACGCAATCGATATTTTTGTCTGCTCATCGACCGAAGAATCGGACTCCTGGGTGGTCAGCGAGGCCATGGCCAAGGGAAAAGCCGTGGTGGTTTCGGCGATCGGCGGGATCCCGGAAAAAATCGACGACGGAGAAACCGGATTGCTGGTTCCGGCCCGCGATAGTACCGGTTTGGCGGAGAAAATAAGTTTTTTAATCGCGAATCCGGAACGATGCCGTCGTATCGGGCGGCAGGCGCGCGAGTATATTAAAACCCGCTATTCTTTTGAAACCATGGGAAACGAGTATGAACGGCTGTACCGGCAGAATAAGGTCGTATTTGTCGGGTATCATAATCCCAATTTCCGGACAATTACCGAGTATACGGAAACCGCGATTATCAAAAATGGTTATGCGCTGATTATCTATGACGACCGGCATTTTTTTATACCGGGAAGGATCCGCGATAGAATTTATTTTTTGCATTATCTTAACTTAAAACTTATCAATAAATATCTCGTTGCCCTGGTCAAAAAGCATAAGCCGGAGATATGTCTTGTTTCCGGGGGGACCCGTATTTTTCCCCGGACTATCGCCAGGATTAAGGAACTGGGAACGCGCACGGCCTTGTGGACGATAGATGTTCCGGTTAATTTCGCGCCGATAGCACTGGCCGCGCCTTATTATGACGAGTGTTTCTGCGGCGGTTCCGAAGCTTTGGATCTTTTGCGGAGCCAGAACATTAAAAACCTGCATTGGCTTCCGTTTGCCTGTGATCCGGAACGGCATTATCCGGTTACGCTTCGTAATGAAGAGCGCCGGCATTACCATAATGAGATCGTTTTTGTCGGTTCATACTACCGAAACCGGGCGGAGGTGCTGGAGAAAATCTGCGATTTCGATCTGGGGGTATGGGGTCCGGGATGGGATAAGGTTTCGGATGATTCTCCGCTTAAGAAATGTGTTCGCAAATCGGGAAATATCAATGAAGCGGAATGGCTGAAAATTATTGCGTCGGCAAAAATAGTGGTTATGGTCCAT
>JAQULA010000152.1 GCA_028718845.1 Candidatus Omnitrophota bacterium | reverse complement strand
AGACGATATTACCGGTGCGCTCAAGCGTTTTGCGATGCTCCAGCGTGCGGTATCCGGGAACCGGAATTTTTACGCCTCCCGGATGGAAATCGACCGGCAGGGGGTTTCTTATTCCGTGGAAACGCTGCGGCGTCTGCGTAAGCAGTATCCCAAAGCGGCGTTATATTTTCTGGCCGGGTCGGATGCGATCCCGGAATTGAAGACCTGGAAATGTATTGATGAAATACTTTCGTTGTGCACGTTCGTGATCGCACCGCGTCCGGGTTTTTCGATGCGTTCTTTGCCAAAAAAAACAAAAGTCCTGCGCGGGGAATTCCCGGCCATTTCCAGCAGTGCTATTCGCGCGGCTGTTCGGCGCGGCGATTCGGTGCGTTACCTGGTACCTGAGGCGGTGTGCCGTTTTATTCGTAACCATAAACTTTATCAATAATGGAATTGATTGCCGATGATGCATGTATTGCCGGTATTATTATTAGTTCTGATCGGGTTTTCGGCTTTTTTCGCGATGGCCGAGGTTGCGTTTGTCAGCCTGAACAAGATCCGCCTGCGTTACCTTTTGGCCCGGGGTGAAAAAAACGCGGAAGTTGTCCATCGGATTGTGAAGAAAATGGACAAACTGATTACTACCGTGCTGGTGGGCAACAATTTTGTGAACATTGCCATTTCCGCCATCGGCACGGCGATTTTTATTACCGTGTTCGGCAATAATTTTACAAGCATCGCGGTCTCGACCCTGGTCGTAACTTTGCTGGTGCTTATCCTGGGGGAAATAACCCCGAAAATATTCGCCGTCAAGCACGCGGAAAAAGTTTCTCTGCGGGTTGCCTGGTTCATGGATTTTTTGATCAATGGGCTTGAGCCGCTGGTAAAAGTTTTTTTAAATATATGTAACCGGCTGTTGCGGATTTTCGGGGAGGAACCGCCGCGGCGTTCTCCGCTGGTGACTCAGGAAGAAATTCGTTTAATGATCGAGCTGGGCAAGGAAGAGGGTGTGGTTTCCGACGGGGAACGCAGTATGCTGCACCGGATCTTTGAATTCGGCGAGACGCTGGTCAATGAAGTGATGCTGCCGGCGGAAAAAATCGCGGCGATCGATATCAACGCTACTCCGGAAGAGCTGCTGGATATCATTATTGAAGAAGGTCATTCCCGGATCCCGGTTTACGAGGGGGGTATTCAGAATATTCGCGGGGTCGTCTATGCCCGGGAATTGCTGAATGTCTGGCGTGACCGGGAATTGGTGGTTGTGCGTGATTTGCTTCATCCCCCGTATTTTATTGCCCCGAACAAACGGGTAAGCGAGCTGCTGCGTGAATTTCAGCGGACGCGGGTGTACATGGCGATTGTCGCCGACGATAAAAAAAACACGATCGGGCTGGTTACGCTTGAAGATCTTCTCGAGGAAATCGTCGGAGAGATCGAAGATAACGCCGGATGAATTTTAGCGGAAAGGAGCGCGAACAATTTTGAAAGAAAAGGCACTGAATATTGTAAAACTGGCGCTGGAAAAAAAAGCGATCGACCCGCTGGTGCTGGATGTGCGGAAAGTTTCGAATTTTTGTGATTTCTTTGTAATTCTTACCGGGACTTCGCAAACTCATTTACAGGCAATTGCCGACGGGATAAAACAGGGCATGCGCGCCATGGGGGTGTTGAGTCATCATAAGGAAGGCTATAACGATGCCCGCTGGATTGTTTTGGATTATGCCAGCGTTATCGTGCACATTTTCGACCAGGAAACCCGCATGTTTTACGACCTGGAACATCTGTGGGCCGATGCCCCGGCCGTAAAACCCAGGCAGAAAAAGGCACGGGAAAAACGATGAAGATTATTTTTTATATTTTACCGTTGTTCACTTTTTTTATCGGGGTTTTTATGGGATACCGTACCTACCGGCAGGAAGAAAAAAATAAAAACCGGCTGGTGTGGGACCGAATCGAGCGGCGCAATATCATGCGGACCATCAACGCGCTGGTATCGGCGATCGATTTTAAGGATCATTTGACCAAGAGCCATTCCGATAATGTCAAGCATTATGCCGTGGCGATTGCCGCGGCCATGGGGCTTTCCCATAAAGAAATCGAAACGATTGCCGAAGCCTGCCAGGTGCATGACCTGGGGAAAATCGGAGTTCACGATGATATCCTGACTAAGCCGGGCAGCCTTACCGAGAAGGAATACCGGGAAATAAAACTTCATTCGCTGGCCGGCGCGGTCATTTTGAAACCGTTCCGGTTTTTGGCCAAAGTGGTGGAAATCGTCCGGCAGCATCATGAACGTTACGACGGCACCGGGTATCCGGACGGCCTTAGCGGAGATAAGATCAGTGTCGGGGCCCGGATCATGGCCGTGGCCGACAGTTTCGAAGCGATGACCAGCAAACGTCCGTATCGTGATGCGATGAGCAAAGAAGCCGCGATCGCGGAACTGAAAAAATACCGCGGTACGCAATTTGACGCAAAGGTAGTGGATGTTTTCCTGGAGGTTCTCGAAAATAATCCCAATCTACTGCAGATAGTGCAAAAAGGCGAAGGAGCTGCCGAATGACCCTGTCTCTGCGAGAGAAAATAGTTGCCGCGGCCCGGCAGATCATTATCGAGAATGCCTGGAGCCGCGATGTCGGCCATATCGGACTGGAAAATCCGAAAGAAAAAAAGTTCGGCGACTGGTCGTTAAATGTGGCGATGCGATTGGCCAAAGAATGTAAACGGCCGCCGCTGGATATCGCCCGGGCTTTGGCGGAACAGCTGGTGATAAAACTTACCGCGGAAGGATGCGCCGATAGCATCGCCGGGATCGACGTGAAAGCGCCGGGATTTATCAATATTTTTCTTTCGCCGAAGGCTTTGTACGACATGCTGCGGAGCATTAAAGCCGAAGGGGATAATTTCGGCCGCAGTCGTTTAGGCAAAGGGCAAAAGGTTTTATTGGAATTCGTCAGCGCCAACCCCACCGGTCCGCTGAGTATCGCGCATGCCCGTCAGGCGGCGGTGGGAGATACTTTGGCGAATATCCTCGATTTTTGCGGTTACGCGGTTTCGCGCGAATATTATATAAACGATGAGGGCAATCAGATCCGGAATCTCGGCCTAAGTCTGCGGGTCCGCTATCTGGAATTACTCGGACATACCGATGTCGAATTTCCCGAGAATGGCTATAAGGGCGACTACCTTTACGATATGGCGAAAAAAATAATCGCGGAAAAAGGCGATGCTTTTGCCCAAAATGAGATCGAGGAAATCCTTCCTTTTTTTTCCGCCTATGCCGCGGATGAAATCCTGGGCGGAATCCGGGAAGAACTGGCAGCTTTCGGGGTTGGTTTTGACCAGTGGTATAGCCAGAAGCACCATATAACCCGGGAACGTATCGATGCGGTCATTGCGGCCTTGCGTGAACGCGGATATATCTATGAACAGGAGGGGGCGACCTGGTTCCGTTCCACGGACTTCGGAGACGATAAGGACCGCGTGATCATCAAAAGCGACGGATTGTTTACCTATTTGACCCCGGATATCGCCTATCACAAACTTAAATTCGAACGGGGGTTCGATAGGCTGATCAATATCTGGGGGCCTGACCACCACGGTTATATTAACCGGCTGAAGGCATCGGTGTGTGCCCTGGGGTATACGCGTGACGCGCTGGAAGTGATTATCATTCAATTGGCCACGCTTTTTCGCGACGGTAATCCGGTAAAAATGTCTACGCGGGCCGGTGAGTACATAACCCTGCAGGAGCTGGTCCAGGAAGTCGGTAAAGACGCGGCGCGTTTTTTCTTTCTCATGCGGCGTTGCGATTCCCAGCTGGAATTTGACCTGGAATTGGCAAAAAAGAAGACCATGGAAAATCCGGTTTATTATATCCAATATGCCCATGCCCGGGTTTGCGGTATTTTTGAGGCGGTGCGAAAAGCCGGGTTTGACCCCGAAGCGGGCCAGGCCGAGGCGGACCTTTCCATCCTGCAGGAGACCGAGGCGCTGGAACTGATCCGGAAACTAAATTGTTTCTCCGATGTTCTGGCCGGGTGTTCGGTAACGCTCGATCCGCAGGGCATCACCACCTACTTACGCGAGCTTGCCGGGGAATTCCATGCCTATTACAATAAATTCCGTATTCTTACCGGGGATACCCCGGATGATTGGAAAGTCACCCGGGCTCGGGTGTTCTTGATTGCGGGCGTTCGTCAGGTGCTGCGTAATGGGATGCGTTTAATGGGAGTGCAGGCTCCGGAAAGCATGTAAATCATGGATAAACACTATAAATTGGTCATCCTCGGCGCCGGGCCGGGAGGCTACGTCGCGGCGATCCGTGCGGCGCAACTGGGGTTTTCGGTTTGCCTGGTCGAAGCGGACCAGCTCGGAGGGGTCTGCCTTAATTGGGGGTGTATTCCTACCAAGACACTTTTGCGCACGGCGCATTTGTTCCGGGCATTCAATAACGCCGGTTCCCTGGGAATTAACGCGGAAAACATCCGCCTGGATTTCGGCCGGGCGCAGCAGCGCAAGACAGCGGTGGTTACCCAACTGCGAAAAGGGATCGAGTCGATTTTGAAAAAACGCGGGGTCGATATTGTTATCGGCCGGGGCCGGCTGGGCAGTGAGCGGTCGGTGCTCGTCAATGATCAGACCATCGGATT
>JAQULA010000151.1 GCA_028718845.1 Candidatus Omnitrophota bacterium | reverse complement strand
TGTCGGTAAGCGTGAACGCGTCCGGCATTTTCATCCCCAGCAGATTCTTCAGTTCGGCACCGACCAGTTCGACCGCATTTTGGGCCTTGATTCTCTCCGGCATAAGCTTGGAAACCTGCACTTTGGACTGCAAAAGGTCAAACCGCGAGGCCGTCCCCTGTTCATATTTTAATTTCACTTCCTGATAATGCAAAGTCGCCTGATCCAGCAGGTTCTTGGTAATGCGCTCGGTCTCATACGCCAGCAATAATCCGTAATAAAGCCGGTTTACTTCGAACGCAACGTCCAGTTTCCGGCCGCGCAAAACTTCCTGTTGAATTTTCAAGCTAAGCTGAGACTGTTGGAAATTGGCCGCGGTTGCTCCGCCGCTATAAAGCGATTGTTCCAGCTCGAGCCCGGTCTGATTATCGCTCTTATATCCGGTGAAAATCCCCGGGTCTTTTTTCGCGTTCGACGGCTGAGCGGTGGACAGCACGCTGCCGTTGCGCGTATATCCCGCGCTCGCGTTCAGCTTCGGCAGAAACCCGCCGCGCGCCCCGGTAATCCCGGCCCGGGCCGCGGCTACTTCCTGTTCCTGAATTTTAATATCGCGGTTATTTTCAAACGCCAGGGCCCGGGCTTTGACCAGGGACAGGCTAACCCCCTCCCCAACGGTATCCCCGGCCGCCCAGCCGCAAGACACCCCGGAAAATAAACCCAGCGCAATTATCAGACTTATCGCTATAGTTCTCATGCCTGGTCCTGTTTTAAAAGGGCTTTAAAGATTATCTGCTTGACCGCCCGCTTAATCTCTTCTACCGCTCCGCTGCTCACCCCGAAATGCAGTTTGATAATATTAAACTGCATCATTCCCAACATACTCGTAGCCATAACTTCGGCATCGGCCGGCTGAAACTCTCCGGCGGCAATTCCGGCTTCCATAACCGTTTTAACGACCTGCTGGTACGGCAGAAGAATGGTTTTCAATACATACGGGAACGGAACCATCGCGTCCCCGGCCTTACCAAACAGAATCTGGAAAATATGGATTTTCCCGGTAAAGTAACGAAAATGAAAATCGATTATCTTTTCCAGCTTATCCCGCGCCGTAACCCCGGCATTGACCTGCGACTGGAGGTTGGCTAAAAACTCCTCGGCATTTTCCTTAATAACCGCGAAAAAAAGATCATGTTTGCTTTTGAAATAATGATAGATGATCCCCTCGGAACACCCGGCTTCACGGGCAATCTCCTTGGTCGTGGCACGGGTAAACCCCGCATGACTGGCAATTATAACCGCTGATTCAATAATGCGGTTACGCATTTCGGCATTATTTGTTTTATTCATTTGGCCCCTTATTGAGTGAGCGCTCACTCAATAAGAATATATCACACTATCAGTATATTGTCAAACCAGGAAATAACGGCGCGGGAAGGGATGGAGCGCAGGCCCCGCGCGTTAGGGTTCAGGCCATCGCTTTAATTTATCAAAAACCGCGCGCTCCCGCGAAAAAATCATTTCCGGCCCGGATGATATACCGCTTTGCCCCGTCCTCCCGCTTCCTCCGCTTCAGCTTTTGCGTTAATCATCTTCCGATTTTTGCCGGTTGGTTTTTATACTTTCCGGATCAGCTCATTAGCCACTTTCCTCCCGGACAGCAGCATCCCGCCGAATATCGGCCCCATGCGCGGCCCGCCGAACACGGCATTGGCGCACATACCACAAACATAAAACCCCGGGCAAACTTCTTTTGAATTCCTGACGATGGTTTCTTCGCCGGCCTCGGCCCACATCGACCGCTCGCCGACTAATTTACCGGACCGGGTCTTCAGCCGGATCCCGGATTTGCGCTCGATGATCCGGGCCACCTCCGCCGGATGCCCGGTGGCATCGACCACAAACTTCGCCCGCATGGTAATCGGGTCGACATGCAACTGGGCCATCTCCACCGCGGTCCAGTTCAACACCAGCCCGCAAATCCTTTTCTGCCGGACCATCACGTCCTCGGCGCTCAGAAGATTAAAAATTTTCAGCCCGGCCTGAACTGCCCTGGAACATATCGTGGACACGGTTTCGATCGAATCCGCCAGATAGTAATTCTTATCGTAGAGCCTTGCTTTAACCCCGAACTCCTCGAGAATTTTTTTAGCCGATTCCTGCACCACGATCTCATTGAACATGATCCCGCCGCCCCACATGCCTCCCCCGATGGACAATTTTCTCTCGAACAACACTACCCGCTTGCCGGCCCGGGCCAGATAATACCCGCAGACCAGGCCCGCCGGCCCGCCGCCGACGATCGCCACATCGACATCCAGCGCCTTTACCAGCTTCTCGCTATACGCCTCGATAATCGCCTTTGAAATCTTGATCTCATCCAATTTCATATATTACTCCTTCCCGTTAGTAAAGATCCCTTTCCCGAAGTCCGAAAGACGATCACTCTCCCGCCGCAATGCGGCGAGATCGTTAGGACGAGGGACGAAAAAAAACAAATCGACTGTTTGACGCAACTATTAATAACTTTTGATAACAAATATTAACCATTCATAACTATAAAAATTCATAACATTAAAATAAAAAAGCCCTTATGCCAAACGCATAAGGGCTATCAATAACTTCACCTTCTCCCTCCGCTGGCATTATCCAGATTCCGACAAATAATTATTTGTCGAGATTTCGCCACTCATTTTAAAACGATGGCGAACAGGTTCATCGGGTAATCCGCTCGCCGCGCGGAACTCTCAGGCCGATTCACGACCTCCCCGTTTCCTATTTAATTACACCTTTCGCATTATAATATAAATTTCCGCAAACAGCAATATTGTCTTGCGCCTTGCCTCTTCGTTTCTACTTTTAACTTTTACCCCACCTGAAGTTTGGCGAGGCTCGCCGCAGGATGCCTCAGAATTGAGCTTGGCGGGTTTTTACTTGGTAAAGCGTCCCTCGTCCCGGTTCCGCGTTTTCGGCGGAACGGTCGTCCCTCGGACTTCGGCTTGTTTTTTTACATTCCCGCGACCATCCGGCAAAGCTGACTGGTAATGATCCCCAGATAGGTCCCGGTAATATTGCCGCATACCGCCAGCAGCAGGCCGATCGGCGCCAGATCGGGATGATAAATCGTGGCGAGAATCGGCGCGGAAGCCACACCTCCGATATTGGCCTGGCTGGCCACCGCCGCCAAAGCCAGCGGCGCGCGGATCAACCGCGCGGTTATCAGCAAAACTATCCCCTGAAACGACACAATCAGGAATCCGGCGACAATCAGCATTGCCACCGGCCCGATGTTCACCACCCCTGCTCGCGCACCGATTGACGCCAGCACCAGATACAACACAAAATATCCGGTCCGGGAAGCCCCTGCCGCTTCCAGTTTTTTAAGCGGGGTCAGCGAACCGATCACCCCCAGCAGCGAAACAATGATAATCGTCCAGGCCGCATTGGAAATAACATTTTCCATCTCCGGGAGAAACCCGGCCAGGAATCGCGCCGCCAGCGCTCCGGCGCAGCCCACGGCAAGGATCACCGGCACCGAAGAGATTCGCGGCGGACGGACCTGCGCGCCGGCGGCCGGTAAATTTTTCCGGGCCAGGTCGGTAATGATCCGCGTGTCCGCGCGACTCCAGCGGTCGAACACCGGCTGCATCGCGGCCATGGCCACCAGCAGGCCCATCCAGGCATACGGCACAATCGTATCGACGATCACCATCGGCAGGAACACCGGCTCGGGCGCGGCGATCGCTTCTTTGACCGCGATCATGTTCGCGCTGCCGCCGATCCAGGACCCGGACAAAGCGCCGAATCCCGGCCAGAACTGCGGCCCGACAATACGCTGAAAAAAGAAAAACACCAGCGGGACCCCGGCCATGATCCCTAAACTCCCGGCAAACATCATAATCAGCGCCGGCCGGCCGCAGCGCACAATCCCGGAAACATCCGAGGACAACAATAATATAAACAGCGCCACCGGCAATAAATTCGCGGACACCAGTTTAAAAATATCCTGCCGCGCATCGATCAGCCCCAGGGAGGAACATACCATCGGAATAAAATAGATCCAGAATACGGAAGGTATATACTTGAAATATTTCTTAAGCCGCTCGTGTCCGGAGACGTAAAAAACCAGGGTCTCAATGCAAAGCAGGATTGCGACTAAAGCGAACGGGTCATGAATCATATAAAAATGATAACATTTTTTATTGATTATACAATGAAGATTTAATGGCCAGCGACGGGGCAAAGTTTCCGGAGGGAAGGATAAAAGCCCGGATTGCAAATGTAAACGGCGCGGGTCAGACCGAACGCTCCGGCAGCCGGGACGCGGTTAAGAAGCCGCCGCTTTCGGACAACCCCATTTTTTTAAAAAATTCGGTCCGGCCGGGGCAATTGCCGTTTTCCTTCCCGGCACAGGACAAATCGCAGCTCCAGCAGGAAATCCGGTCTTTTGCCGCAATCGGGGTGATCCGCTCGTAACGCCTGAAGCGGTATTTTTCCGTCGGAGCGATGCCTTTGACAATCGAACCGTCCGGAATCAGGAAATGCCTGTCGATATCCTCTCGCGCGATATAATCTCCTTCTTCGACCGCGTTCAAAACTTCCTCTATGCGTAATTGCTTATATCTGCCGATATCGAGAAGTTTCGGCGCCAGCCGCTCCGGAAGAGGTTTTTTCTCCAGGTACTCTTTAAGCGGAACTTCATCCCGGCCGTATAGTTCCACAGATCGGAAG
>JAQULA010000150.1 GCA_028718845.1 Candidatus Omnitrophota bacterium | reverse complement strand
AAAGAAGGGGATAAGCGATGACCGATAATCCGAAAAAGCGATTGCGGGCAATGAAGCAGAAAGCGATTCACGGCAATTTGCATAAATGGACCGCCTCCACTCGAATTAACGTGGGCATGTCCACCTGCGAGATTGCCGCCGGGGCGAAAACGGTCATGAAAACGCTCCATGATGAAGTAAAAAAACGCCGGATTAAAGACGTCTATATCGGGCAAAAAGGATGCGTGGGCAGGTGTTACCTGGAGCCGACGGTCGAAGTGTTTCAAATGAACCGGCCGCCGGTAAAGTATGATAATGTCGATGCCGCCAAGGCGCGCAAGATAATTATCGATCATTTGGTGAAAAACAAACGAGCTCCGTCCGTGGCGGATCATTACGATTGCGTCAGCAAAGACTGCCTGATGGATAAGTCCAGATATATTTTCGGCGACATCGATTATTTCAAAAAACAAAAACGGATTGTCCTGCGCAACTGCGGGGTTATCGATCCGGAATCGATCGATGATTATCTGAGCGTGCGCGGTTATGAAGCGTTGGCTACCGTGCTCGCGGATTATACCCCGGCGAGGGTGATCGATGATGTGCTCGCTTCCGGGTTGCGCGGCCGCGGCGGCGGCGGTTTTCCCACCGGCCAAAAGTGGCGTTTTGTCGCCGATCAGCAGGCGGACGAGAAATATGTTATTTGTAATGCCGACGAAGGGGATCCCGGCGCGTTTATGGATCGCAGTACAATCGAGGGGGATCCGTTTACCCTGCTGGAATCCATGACCATCGGCGCTTATGCCGTGGGCGCGCGTAAAGGCATTGTCTATATCCGGGCGGAATACCCGCTGGCGGTGGAGCGCCTGAAAAAAGCGATCCGCCAGGCCGAGAATTATAATCTGCTGGGAAAGAATATCCTGGGAACCAATTTTTCCTTTACCCTGGAGATCGTTTTGGGGGCCGGGGCGTTTGTCTGCGGAGAAGAGACGGCGCTGATCAATTCGATCCAGGGACAGCGCGGCATGCCGCGGATAAGGCCGCCGTATCCTTCGGTCAAAGGGTTGTGGGGCAAGCCGACCCTGATCAACAATGTCGAAACCTGGGCCAGTATCCCGGTTATTATCCTGGACGGCTACGCGGCGTTTGCGGCGATCGGTACGGCGAAAAGTAAAGGGACAAAAGTATTCGCGCTTGCCGGCAAGGTCCGCAATACCGGGTTGGTGGAAGTGCCGATGGGCACTACGCTGGGCGAGATAATTTTTGATATCGGCGGCGGGATCAAAGGCGACCGCAAATTCAAGGCCGTGCAGACCGGAGGGCCGTCCGGAGGCTGTCTGCCGGTACGGTATCTGAATACGCCGGTGGATTATGAAACTCTGCAGCAGCTGGGTTCGATCATGGGTTCCGGCGGCATGATCGTTATGGATGAAACCGATTGCATGGTCGATGTGGCCCGGTTTTTCCTGGAATTTACCCAGGATGAATCCTGCGGCAAATGCACGCCCTGCCGCGAAGGGACCAAGCGCATGCTTGAACTGCTCAACCGGATTACCCGCGGCGAAGGCAAACCCGGAGATATCGAGAAACTGCAGCAGCTCGGCGATACGATCAAGAAAACCGCTTTGTGCGGCCTGGGCCAGACCGCGCCGAATCCGGTGTTGTCGACGATCAATTATTTCCGCCATGAGTATGAGGCGCATATCAAAGAAAGAAAATGCCCGGCAATTGTCTGCGGCGACCTGTTTGTCGCCGCCTGTCAGCATGCCTGTCCGGTGCATATCGATATACCGGGATATATCGGGCTGATCCGCGATGGAAAGCCCGGCGAGAGCCTGGAGCTGATCCTGGAACGCAATATCCTGCCGGCGATCTGCGGGCGGGTTTGCCATCATCCCTGCGAAGTGAATTGCCGCAGAGGCAAGGTCGATGAGGCCGTGGCGATCATGGAGCTGAAGCGTTTTGTCGCGGATTACGATACGGCACAGCACCGTATCGCCCTGAAAAAACATACCGGGACAAAACATCCGGAGGCGATTGCCGTTGTCGGCAGCGGTCCGTCCGGCCTGGCTTGCGCGTATTGGCTGGCCAGCCGCGGATATAAAGTCACCGTGTTTGAGTCGGAAAAGGTTGCCGGCGGTATGTTCCGCCTGGGAATCCCGGAATACCGGTTGCCCAAGCAGATTGCCGAGCGAGATGTCCAGCGGATCAAGGCCGCCGGAGTTACGATCAAGACCGGAGTGACCGTGGGCAAGGATGTTTCGTTGTCACAGCTGCGCAAACAGGGGTTTAAGGCGATTTTTCTCGGCATCGGCGTGTGGCAGGAACGTCTCCTGAACATTCCGGGAGAGAACGCCAAAGGCGTCCTGCGCAGTCTGGAATTTCTCAAGTCCTGTCATAAAGCAGACCTGCGGGCCATTACCAGCAGTCATCCCCTGCGTGTCGGGGGAGACCAGGTCGTGATCCGGGGAAAGAAGATCGCGGTAATCGGCGGCGGCAACGCGGCGGTCGACGTCGCCCGTACGGCCGTGCGTTTGGGCGCCGCGGAAGTGATGATCATCTATCGCCGGACTAAGGACGCGATGCCCGCTTTTCAGGACGAGATCGAGGCGGCCGAGGCCGAGGGAGTGGTGCTTCATTGTTTATTGAACCCGGTCGCCATTACCCGTAAACAGGGAAAGGTTGCGGCAATAGAATGCAGCCGGATGGAACTGGGAGAATTCGATGTCAGCAGCCGGAGAAAAGCCGTGGCTACGAATGACGTGGTCGCTATTTCGGCGGACATCGTGATCACCGCTATCGGCGCGACCCCGGAATTATCCGGACTGGTTTCCCGGGACGTGCCCCTGGAAATTACCAAACAAGGAATTATCGCGGTCGATCCGTTGACCCTGGCGACGAATGTGCCCGGGATTTTCGCCGGCGGCGACGCCGTTAACGGCGGAGCGACGATCGTGGAATCGCTGGCCGACGGTGAGCGCGCGGCAGTATCGATCGACCGGTTTTTGCGCGGGGAAGATATGAGCGAAGACCGTTTCGTGATCAAAGGAATGCGCAAGGAGGTATCCTATATCGATCCGGCGGCAGACGTAAAGATCCAGTATCGGCCGGTGATTCAGGAGGAAGCGCTGGATAAACGGGTGCATTGTTTTATCGAGGTCGATCACGGATATACTAAAAAAGAGGCGCGGGAAGAAGTCGACCGCTGTTTGCGCTGCGACCGGAAAGATACGGAGGTAAAATCATGAATAAAAAGGTAACGCTGACTATCGACGGGACCGCGTTGAGCGTGCCGCCGGACTACACGATCATGCAGGCCGCGGACAGCATCGGTATCCGGATCCCGCGTTTATGTTATCACTCCAAACTCAGTGAATTCGGGGCCTGCCGTATTTGCGTGGTCGAGGTCGAAGGAATGAAGACCTATCCGCCGTCCTGCGCGACTCCGGTACGCGAAGGCATGCGGGTAATGACCCATTCCGCCGGAGTGCTGAACGCGCGCCGGACGATTCTCGAGTTGATGCTCGATAATCATCCCCGCGACTGTCAGCTGTGCGAAAAGAACGGCGAGTGCGATTTACAGGCCCTGGCGGAACAGTTTAAGCTCCGCGATGTGATTTATGACGGTGAACGCAAACGTTACCCTCTGGACGAGTCTTCGGCATCGGTTGAACGCGACGCGGAAAAATGCATCTTATGCGGGAAATGTTACCGGGTCTGTTCCGAGGTGCAGGGAGTAAATGCCTTGACTTTTGCCTATCGCGGGTTTCGCAGCAGCGTTGTTCCGGCGTATAATATGAATATGGGAGAAAGCGTGTGCGTCAACTGCGGGCAATGCGTGAATGTCTGCCCGACCGGGGCGCTGATCGAACGCGACGGTACCGCCGAAGTGTGGAAAAACCTGCATGATCCGGACAAGGTGGTGATTGTGCAGATCGCGCCGGCAGTACGCGTGGCCGTGGGCGAGGGCTTCGGTAATGCGCCCGGACGCGATATGACCGGGGAAACCGTGACCGCGCTGCGGATGCTGGGATTCAATGTTGTGTTTGACACCCAGTTCTCCGCGGATTTGACGATCATGGAAGAAGGGCATGAGCTTATTCATCGGATCAAGAACAAAGGGGTGCTGCCGCTGATTACTTCGTGTTCTCCGGGGTGGGTAAAATTCTGCGAGGCGTTTCATCCGGAATTCCTGGATAATGTATCCACCTGCAAGTCGCCGCAGCAAATGATGGGCGCGCTGATCAAAACCTATTACGCGAAGATTGCCGGGATTGACCCGGCGAAGATCTGCAGCGTGAGTATTATGCCGTGCACGGCCAAGAAATTCGAAGCGGCGCGGCCGGAAATGAATGCCAGCGGTTACCGTGACGTCGATGTGGTGTTGACTACCCGCGAGTTGATCAAGATGATCAAACAGGCCGGGATCCAGTTTGGGGCGCTGAAAAAATCGGAATTCGATTCGCCGATGGGCGCATCCAGCGGTGCGGCGCCGATATTCGGCGTTACCGGAGGGGTTATGGAAGCGGCGTTGCGCACCGCTTATGAAGTGTTGACCGGGGCACAGCTGAACGAAATCAAATTTACCGCGGTACGCGGACTGGAGGGGATCAAGGAAGCGGTGGTTCCGGTCAACGGCCTGGACGTGCGGGTCGCGGTAGTCAACGGTTTGGGCAATGCGCATACGCTGCTGCGGGAGATCAAAGAGAAAAAAAGAAACTATCATTTTATCGAGGTTATGTGCTGTCCCGGAGGATGTCTGGGCGGCGGCGGCCAGCCCTATCCGCAGGGGGATTG
>JAQULA010000149.1 GCA_028718845.1 Candidatus Omnitrophota bacterium | reverse complement strand
CCGATATTCGGACATTGGGCTTGCTTACAGACGGTATGCAGCCGCAGGGAACCGAACAAGCGATGAAGCTCCTGAGTATCGGAGAGATTGATCTTTTTTTTGAGCCAATCCGGCTTCGCCGAGGCATTAGATGTATTCATGGCTGGATCATCTATTCTTTCGTTTCGATGCGCGTAGAGCGGTAGAAATTCCATTGCTTGGTATTGTATTTCTCTTCCGCCAAAACATGCGCCAAGTCCTGTTCATGCACCGAAAGATCCTGTTCTTCCAACGCGGCGGAAAACGCCGTTTCAAACGATGCGACAAGCAAATCGCGGCAGGACTCAAACGTCATCGTCTGTTCCACGACATCATGTAATGACGCGATCGTGGAAGCGGCAGATTTTATATCGCGGTTAAAATACTTGGCAATCGCGTTAATATTCAACGTCAGCGGGATCGATCCGTGCTGAAAAATAATATCACCGATCCTTTTTTGGGCATTGCCCCCGATTTTTTTCCCCTTCACCATGATATCGAATTCTTCCATGGTCGCGAAACAAAAATCCGAAGGATTTCCGTGCGCGTATCCCGGGATATCGGCGGCAAATTTCGGACTAACTCCCAATTTTTCGTAAAAATGCAGAATAAACCCGGTCAGGATACGGAAACTCTGCTTAACCGAATTGGGCATATCCATTTCCTGCTTCGAACATACCAGGCTGTAGGTAATCTCCCGATCATGAAATATCGCCTCGCCCCCGGTCATTCTGCGGACGAAGTCAATACGGTCTTCCTGACAAGCCGCAAGATTAAGCGCCTCGGCCGGTTTCTGTCCGACGCCGATGGAAAATGCCGCCGGCCGCCAGCCGTAAATACGCAGGGTCGGCTCCTTGGAGCGATGAATATAGGTCTGCAATATGGCTTCGTCAACCGCCATATTGGTAAACGGATCGGATTTATCGGAAAGAATCAATCGCCACTTTTTCATATCAGGCAGCTTTCCAGCGCACAACCAATTCCCGCGCCGCTTTGGTCTCATCAAGCCGCTTAACCGGCATGTTTTCCGGAGCCGCTTTCAAGACTTCAGGGTTATCTTCAACCATGCGGGCGATAGCAATCATCGTATCGATAAACGCGTCCAGGGTTTCTTTCGACTCGCTTTCGGTAGGTTCGATCATCAGCGCTTCTTTAACGATCAACGGGAAATATACCGTCGGCGGATGGACCCCTTTACTGATCAGGTATTTCGCGATATCCAAGGCACTGACGCCTTTTTGCTTTTGCGCTTCCGCGGAGAGAACGAACTCATGCTTACATATACAATCATACGGAAGATTAAAATATTTTTTAAGCTTCACCCGGCAGTAATTGGCATTCAGCACCGCGTACTCCGACGCGTCGATCAAGCCGGTCCGGCCCAACAGCATAATATAAGCGTAACTTTTAAGGATCACCCCGAAATTGCCGAAAAACGGGGCGATATAACCGATGGATTTCGGATAATTATAATCCAGGGCAAACGTTCCGTCGGTCCGTTTCACTACCCGGGAAATCGGCAAAAAATCCTTTAAGGTTTTTACCACCCCGACCGGACCGGCTCCCGGTCCGCCGCCGCCATGGGGGGTACCGAAGGTTTTATGCAGGTTCAGATGCACGATATCGAAACCAAGATCGCCCGGGCGGGCCTTCCCCATTATCGCGTTCAGATTCGCGCCGTCATAATACACCAATGCCCCCACTTTATGCGCCGCGTCGCAGATTTTTTTGATCTGGGCCTCAAAAATCCCCAGGGTATTCGGACAGGTAAGCATCACTCCGGCCACATCTTCGTTCAATTTTTCCTTGAACAATTCGAAATCCATGTAACCGTTTTTGTCGGAGGGAACGACAATAACCTCAAACCCGGCAATCGCCGCGCTGGCCGGATTGGTTCCGTGCGAAGAATCCGGGACAATGATATATTTGCGTTTGCGGCCGCGGTCCCGGTGATACGCGGCAATAATCATAACTCCGGTCAGTTCGCCGTGGGCCCCGGCCAGGGGCTGCATGGTAAACGCGTTCATCCCGGTAATTTCCGATAACAAACGCTCCGTCTTATAGACTACTTCCAAAGATCCCTGTGCGAGCATCCCGCCCCCGCGTAATTGCGGCATCAGCGGATGCAAGTCGAGAAAACCGTCCAATCCGGCAATCTTTTCGGTAAATTTGGGATTGTATTTCATGGTACAGGATCCCAGCGGATAAAAATTGGTGTCCACCGAATAATTCAGCCGGGATAAATTCGTGTAATGGCGCACCACGTCCAGTTCCGAAACTTCCGGGAGACCGGCATCGGCAGCCCGGCGGTATTTTTTCGGGAACACTGCCGCCGGATATTCTTCGCATCCCGGGAACCGGTGCCCGCGGCGTCCGGATACGCTGGTTTCGAATATTAATCGCATAGAATCGCCTCTAAACTTTCCGCACATTTAACAATCTCCTCCTTGGTCCTTTTTTCGGTCACGTTCACCAGGAGAAAATTGTCCATGCCTTTATAAAACCGGCCCAAAGGAAATCCGCAGGCAAACCCTTTTTCAATCATGGTATTGACCACTTCTCCGGCATTCTGCGGCAGTTTAACCGTAAATTCATTGAATGTCGGCGCGCTGGTCTTAACCTCTACCGAGGGAATAGCCGCAAATACGGTCTTGGCGTACTCGCTTTTGCGGAAATTGATTTCCGCGAGTTCTTTTAATCCCTGTTTTCCCAGCAATGACATATAGATAACCGCGCGCAACGCGCACAACGCCTCATTACTACAAATATTCGAAGTCGCTTTTTCCCGGCGGATATGCTGTTCCCGGGCCTGCAGGGTAAGCACAAAACCGCGCCGTCCGTCCTTATCCACGGTTTCTCCCACGATACGGCCGGGAATCTTGCGCAGATACTCCTTCTTAACCGCCATAAACCCCAGATACGGGCCGCCAAAGGATAAGGGTATACCCAGGCTCTGCCCTTCCCCGGTCGCGATATCCACGCCCATCTCGCCCGGGGTTTTCATGATCCCCAGGGCGATCGGATATACCGACTGGATCACCAGCGCGCCGACACTGTGCGCTTTTTCCACAATATCGGAATGATCGTCAACCGCTCCGAAAAAATTAGGGTTTTGCACGATAACCGCGGCGGTATCGTTATCCAGGTGTTTATAAATCTCCGCGCGGGAACTCTGTCCGTGCACCACCGGAGTTTCAATAAATTCGACATTAAGGTTTGAAGTATAAGTGTAAAGCATACTGCGGTAAACCAGGTTTATCCCGCTGTCCATGATAATTTTTCTTTTGCCGGTAATTCGCACGGCCATCATTGCCGCTTCGTACAAAGCCGTGCCGCCGTCGTATAACGAGGCGTTGGCCGCGTCCAGCCCGGTGAGCTCGCAAATCACGCTCTGATATTCAAAGATCGCCTGCAGCCATCCCTGCGAACACTCCGGCTGATAAGGGGTATACGCGGTATAAAACTCCGCGCGGCCGCTCAATGCATCTACCGCCGCGGGAATATAATGATCGTAAAATCCCGCTCCTAAAAAACTGGTCAGATGCGTCGCGTTCCGGCTCGCCAGTCTTTTGAAATGTTCGATAACCTCGAATTCGGATTTGCCTTCCGGGATCGCGAACGAGCGCGGCCGCAGTTCCGGACCGATATCCCGAAAAAGATCGTCGATACTCTTGACCCCGATCACGGCCAGCATCGACTCCAATTGTTCTTTGGTGTGGGGAATATAGCTCATTGCGCAAGCCCTTTTACATAGTTACGGTACGCGTCACCGTTCATCAAATTATCTTTTTCTTTCTCATCGGATAATTCGATGACCACGAACCACCCTTGTTCATAGGGAGACTGGTTCACCAGTTCCGGCTGACGGACAATCGTTTCATTGACCTCGACCACATTGCCCGAGAGCGAAGCATAGACATCCGAGGCGGCCTTTACCGACTCAACCGTGGCCATTTGTTTAAATTGCCGGCAGGTTTTCCCTTTCCCCGGCAATTCGATAAAAGTAATATCTCCCAGTGAATGCTGGGCATAATCGGTAATCCCCATCTTCGCCCGTTTGCCTTCGATTTTAACCCATTCGTGTTCTTTGGTAAACAACAATCCATCCGGGATATTCATAATTTTCCTCTTATAGGTTAATGTTGGTTATTATCAATTGCTCCAGACGCTCAAAAAACCGCTTTTCGTTTTTTTCTTCCCTCTTCCTGCTTCTATCTTCCGTCTTTGCTATTTGCTATTTGCTATTTCCTTTTATCCATTACGCGCCGTTCCTTTTTTGTAAAACGGCTTCTTGGTAACCGTCGCTGCCAGCTCCACACTGTTTTCCCGCAATATCAGCGCCTGTCCGACCTGGGCATGCGCAGGATCGACATAACCCATCCCGATACCATAGCCGAGACTGGGCGCAAACGACCCGCTGGTCACTACCCCGATTTCCCGGTCCGAATTATAGATTTTATAATTATGGCGGGGAGCTCGCCGGTTTTGAGTAGCAAAACAAACTAAACGCCTGGTCAAACCTTGTTTTACCTGCTTCATTAAAACGTCTTTTCCGAGAAAATTTTTATTAAAATCAACGAACGATTCGAATCCGGCTTCCAGCGGGCTGCTCCGGCTGTCCATATCCTGTCCGTATAAAGGATAGCCGACCTCAAGACGCAGGGTATCCCTTGCCCCCAAGCCGGCCGGTTTGACCCGCTTATCCTGGAATAACCGGGTCCAGAGCTCATTGACCTTGTCCGCGCTGCAATACAACTCATAGCCTAATTC
>JAQULA010000148.1 GCA_028718845.1 Candidatus Omnitrophota bacterium | reverse complement strand
CCGCGGTCCGCAAAGCGAAGGATATTTTTTAAATCCGGGGTATGTTCCGTTCCATCGTCCGGAGTTGATCATTCAGCCGCAATTAGCCGGGTGGTGGAAACCGTATTCAATCGAGGGATTTTATCAAAGTGCCAAAGCGATTATCCTGATTTCCGCCGCGGTTGAGCCGCAAACGAATGAGGATATCCGGCCGGCGTCAGTCGTCAACGAGTCAATATAAGCGGTCTATTCCCTGCCGGGGTTAGTAACTACTTTTGTCTATATTTATCAACATGTTACAGTCTTTAGGCCGGATTGTCCGGTATTTCTACCCGCCCGATAGGGCGATTTTTTCCGGAAGAACTTGCGAAAAGCGGTTTTTCCGTATATACTTTGATGTTTTAACAAAATGGAAAAACATATGCAGAAACATAGATTTATCGCCTTATGGGTGATAAGAGGGATGGTTATTGCGTTGGCGTTGGGTCCAGTCATGCCCGTAGGAGTAAAATTACCGTCCATAAAAAAACTATCAGTTCTGCGCAGTATGCTTGCGCCGGAATTGACGATGTAGGGGGTTGATCTGCAGACGCTTTTTTTGCGGGGAACACTTAACAAAGAGGCGTTGTTAAAACCGGCAGTGCGTTTGTCTGCGGAAGAGCGCAGAAAAGCGCGTAACATGCTGATCCCGGATAGTATCCTGAAGATGACAAAAGAACAGTTGATGCGCTGTTATGCCGAGAACCGGGGTGTTTTCCGCCCGGGTTTTTTTGGCGCGGACAAGCCGGCGATTATCACGAAATTGAACGCATGGTTCGGCGAAAATAACTGGCAGCTGGGCTATCTTATAGAAGGAAAGATAGTCAGCCGGGAAGAGGTGCTGCGGTTGTACGAAGACGCGTATGTGGAATATTTTAAAGCGAACCTGAATGATCTGGCGTGGCTGTTGAGTGAGGCCAGTGACGTGTATGACAATGCGTTGAGCAATGTCGGCCGAATGGATTATAACGACCAGGAAACACCGGACAGTCATTATCAGGACATCGCGATCCGCCGGGCAGTGCAGCGCTTGGGGCAAACGTTCAAGGGGAACCGATTGATCCAGGTGCGCGGGCCGCGCAGCGAAGGCTATTTTTTAAATCCGGGTTTTGTGCCGTTCCATAAGCCGGAGCTGATCATGCAGCCGCAATTGGCCGGGTGGTGGAAGCCGAATTCAATCGAGGCGTTTTATCAAAGCGCCAAAGAGATCATCCTGATTTCCGCTGCGCTTGTGTCGCAAAGCGAACAAACGATTCAATCGCAATCGATCGATCAATCGATATAATTATTTTCCCCGGCGTTGTTATTTTCCCGACGGAATCGCCTCAGGATAAATTTTCCGAAATTTCTTGCATCGTAAAAATAAATCTGCTATACTTCATATCAGCAAGGGATTGCCCCTGCCTGAGTTACTATAGGGATATAAAATGTATTTTAAGAAGTTAGAACTCTACGGATTTAAGTCTTTTGTCGATAAAACCACGCTTTTTTTTGAACCCGGGGTTACGGCTATTGTCGGCCCTAATGGTACGGGAAAGAGCAATATTTCCGATGCCATAAAATGGGTGCTTGGCGAGCAAAGCGCCAAATCCATGCGTGGTTCAAAGATGGAAGACGTTATCTTTAACGGCACGGAAACCCGGCCGCCGGTGAATATGTCGGAAGTTTCCCTGACCCTTTCCAACGAAGGCCGGCTTCTTCCCATCGATTATGATGAAGTAACGATTACCCGCAGGCTTTACCGCTCCGGGGAAAGTGAATACCTGCTCAATAAAACCCTCGTACGTTTAAAAGATATCAATGATATGTTAATGGGAACCGGTATCGGCACCGAATCGTATTCGTTGCTGGAACAGGGACGTATCGATGCTATCCTGAGTTCGAAACCGGAAGAACGCCGGGTGGTTTTTGAAGAAGCCAGCGGGATTACCCGTTATAAGAAACAGAAAAACGAGGCCCTGCGCAAGCTGGAAGCCACCGAAGAGAATCTTTTGCGCGTTAACGATATTGTCATCGAAGTTACGCGCCAGTTGAATTCGATCCAGCGCCAGGTGAGCAAGGCGCGGCGTTATCAGGAACAATTCGAACAGCTTAAAACCCTGGATATGCAATACATCTATCGCGAGTACAGCCTGCTAAACGGGCAGAGGGAAACTCTCGGCAATGAAGAGAGCGCGTTAAGAAGCCAACAATCGGAAATTGAAACGGCATTGTCCGGGTTGTCCCAGGCGTTTGAAAATTTACGCGGTACTCTTGCCGGGGTCGAACAGGAATATAACCAGGTTCATGCCAAGGTACTTAATGCCAGTACGCAGGTCGAGAAAAATACCGACCGGATCAATTTAAATAAAGAACGTATCGGCGAATTTTCCCAGCGCTGCGCGGCTTTAAGCGCCGATATCGGCAATGCCCAGAAGCGCATCGGGGAATTGGAAGAACAATACGCACAATTGCAGTCCCGCCTTGCCGCGTTCCAGGAAGAGAAAAACGCGAAAGAGAGTAATCTTAACCTGAAACAGAACGCGATCGCGGAAATCGAGACCCAAATTAAGGAAACGCAGTCATCGATGGAGCGGAGCCGACAGGCCGCGGTCAATCTGCTGGCCGAGCACGCCCAGATCAAGAATGATCTGGGAAAATTATCCGCCAATATCCACAATGCGCAGGCCCGGTTGTTGCGGCTGCGCCAGGAGCAGGAAAAAACGGTGAGCGAGCTGGCGCGCATCGATACGGTGTTGCGGGATAAAACGCAGGAGTTGGTACTGCTCAAAGGCAAAGTCAGCGATGAGGAAACCCAGGCGCTGGCATTGCGCGCGCGTTACGATACATTGAACCGTGAAATTAAAGAAATCGAAGAACAACTGCAGGAAAGCAAGCAGGCTTTGGTCGCGCGTCAATCCCAGTTGGATATGCTGGAACAATTGAGCCGGTCTTATGAAGGTTTTTCCAGTGCGGTCAAGGATTTGATGCTCAAACGCAATGATTTTCCGTCGGTTTTCGGCGGTGTGCATGATGTGCTGGTGAATCTTATCGATGTCGAGCACGGGTATGAATTGTGCGTGGAAACGGCGTTGGCCGATAATTTACAGGCGGTGGTCGTGGATACGATGGCCGATGCGGTGCGGCTGCGCGATTTTCTTGCGGAACAGTCGATCGGCAAGGTTAAATTCATCGCCCTGGATGCTCTGCCGGCAGGAGAAACCGCGGCGGCAGTACCGGGTGAGCTTCGGCCGCTGAACAGTGTGGTGTCGTGCCAGGATTGCTATCGCGGGCTTTTGGCCTATTTGCTGCGTAATACTTTTGCCGTTGACGACCTGTCGAAGGTCATACCGCGGGCAGTTATAGTAAGCGAGCCGCCGGTAGCGTTTATTTATAACGCGGAGCAGGCGCAGACGGTGGAAGTGGTCGGAGATTTTAACGGGTGGAACAGCGCCCCGGAAAACCGGCTGGAACGCGCTGCCGGGGACATCTGGAAAAAGGAATATGTTTTACCCGCGGGCCGTTATCGTTATAAGTTTGTCGTCGACGGCAGATGGATCCCGGATCCGTTGAACGCGTGCACGGAAACGGATGCCACCGGGAACGTAAATTCGGTGGTGGAAGTGTTTGCGCCTAAGGCGCGGACGGTATGCGGCGAGGTGAGTATCGATGCTGCGGCCAGAGTTGTTTCGCTAAACGGGGAAACTTATGCGCCGGCGGAATTGTCCAGTCGTCCCCGGGTCGAACAGCAGAACGGGTTGATCGCCCAGAAGGCGCAGATGCGCCAGCTGCGCGAAGAGATCGAAACCATTGAACACAGTATCGTCGGATACAAAGACAGCGAAGAACGCCGGCGCCAACAGCGTACGGTCATGGAAATAGAACTGACCCAGTTAAATGATATCATCAACAAGGAACGAATCGTGGTGGCCAACCGCGGTTCGGAATGTTCCAATATCGAATCGGACAAGCGAAAGCTTGATGAGGAATTGTCGGTTGTCAACCTGGAAATCGACGAGACCACGCTGGATGAGAAGGAATGGGTCTCCAAGGAGATCGATAAAAAAGAACGATTGGAATTTATCGACCGGGAAACCCGCAGTCATGAACAGTCCATGGCCCGTTTCCAGGAAATCATTTCATTGAAAACCCAGGAACGGGAAGAAATGCTGCTGGTTGCCGCGGAGATGAAGACGGAATTAGGGCTTCTCGATGAACAGGAATCGTCCCTGCGGGAAAATTGTTCGATGGTGGCACATACGCTGGAAGAACAGCGCGGGAATATTAAAGAATTCGTGCGCCAGGAAGAAGATTCGAAACGGCGTATCGAGGAACTTACCGTGCAGGTTGAAGAACTGCGCAACAATATCGTCGTTTTTGAGCAGGAAAAGCGGGAAGCGGAGACGGCGTTGGAGCGCATTGCCGCGCAGCGCGCTACCCTGATCGCCGATTTTGAAAATATTCAGCGTCAGATCAAAGATAAAGAAACCGTGCTCAACAGCGTAAAGAATAATCTGCGCGATCTTGATGTGAAAAAGGTCGAGATTAATTTTAAGCTGGAAGGGCTGACCGGCTCGATGCAGCAGTTGTATAAAACCGACGTGCGCGAGATGGTTATGGATTTGCCGGAAGGGGTCGATTGGGAGCGGCAGAAGCAGGAAATCGATGAATTGAAAGCTAAGAGCGACCGTATCGGCGCGGTGAATTTGGCGGCGGTGGAAGAAGAGCAGGAATTACGCGAACGCGCCGATTTTCTCAACAGCCAGCGCGATGATTTGATCGCGGCAAAACAGACCCTGATGCAGGCGAT
>JAQULA010000147.1 GCA_028718845.1 Candidatus Omnitrophota bacterium | reverse complement strand
GAATTTTTATCGATACCGCTAAGCAGCTGTTGCCGCACTGCACGGATAAGCTGACGCTGAATGATCTCCGGAAAGAGCGTTTTTAAAGTCAGCCGGAAAAAATCTTTTTCATACTGCAAACGGCCCGGCACCAGGTCCGGTTTGCTCTGAAGCACCGTGTCCTGATAATAAGCCGAAACACTACGGCTGAAATCAGCGGAATTACAATGCAAAGCCGGGCTTAAACAAGAAACATCGCGGGAAACCTCGCCGGCCCATACCGCGTTCACGCTTACGATCGACCAGGCAAGCAAAGCAACGACTACTTTTTTTAATTTATTACATAAATACAGCTTTGCTCGTTCCATCATCCCCCCACCGCCGTATCTTCATCTGCCGGGACCCGTGTCCGTAACTCTTGTATTTTAATATAGTTATTTTCGATAGTCCGGCTTTGAAAAAGGTGATAAAGTATACCACAGCTTTATATTTTTGACAAGGAAGAGATGATGATGTAACACATTGAAGATAAATGAATTGCGGATATTTGATTCCGGCGGTTTTAATAAAAAATTACTGTGCGCTTTCGGCGTGATGTTCGGGTTCGGAAAGAATAATATTAACGAATACTTCGACGACTTCCGGATCGAATTGCGAACCGGCATGTTTGCGCAATTCCGCGATCGCCGATTCCCGGCTCATCGCACTCCGGTAAGGCCGGTCCGAGGTCATCGCGTCATACGCGTCCACCACACTGATGATTGCCGCTTCTTTCTTGATCTGGTCTTTTGCAAGGCCGCGGGGATAACCTTTACCATCGGCCCGTTCCTGATGCTGTTCGATGATCAAAGCAACCTCTTCATACCCGCTTAACTGCCGGACAATATCCGCGCCTTTTTTAGGGTGCTCTTTGATTTTTTCCCATTCTTCAGCGGAGAGCTTCTCCCGTTTAACCAGGATATGGATAGGAATACCTACCTTACCGACATCGTGCAGCAATGCGGCGATCTTCAGATGTTCCAGCTGCTGTTCGGCCAGGTTGAGTTTCGTTCCGATTTTCAAAGCAAACTCCTGCAACCGCTCGCAATGCTTTTCCGTGTAGCGGTCGGCAACCGATACCGTTTCCGAAAGCATCGAAATAATGTGCATCACCGTATCGCGCATCCGGGCTATCATCGCTTTTTCTTCGGTAATATCCGAAGCGCTTCCGTACACGCCGCAAAGGCACCCGGTATCATCATACTCCGGCCAGATATTAATACGCAGAATGCATTCCTGTCCGTTTTTTCTCAGGCATTTATATTCCGAGTTACTGTTCGAGATTTCTTCGGACACAACCTTAAGCAAAACATTCCGCCCGGATTCGCGCTCGGACGGTAAGGCAAAGTCAAGGGCTTCTTTTCCCAGCATTTCCGCTTCTTCATATCCCAGGATACGCTTTCCCGCGGCATTGACACTGGTATATACACCGTTACGGTCCAAACTGAAAATCATTTCATTAGCGTGGTTCAATAAATCGACATAACGCCGTTCGGCAGCGCTTAATTTCCGTTCGGCTATTTTGCGTTCGGTAATGCCCAACGCGGCTTCGACAACCCCGATAATCTTACCCTGATCATCTCGTACCGGACGCGCCCGCACAATCGCAACCGTGCCGTTAAACAAAATTACTTCAGCGGATTGCGGTTCACCGCTGACCAATGCCGCCTTTACCGGACATTGGCTGCAGGCCTGGCCTTTCCGGTGCCACAATTCATCGCATTGCCGTCCGATGATTTGTTCCGGAGGTATCCCGAGCAGTTCCACCACCGCCTTATTCGCCCAAAGAATGCTCATGTCCGGGCCGTGATAAGTAACATACTCGTTGAGACTGTTCAGGATGATCGCCTTTTCCTGTTCCGCGTATCTCAGTTTCTCTTCAGCGCGTTTTTTCTGGCTGATATCGCGCACGATCGCCAAAGCGCAATCGACACCGCCTATTTTTCCTTTCTGCAGATTAACCTCTACTTCAAAACACTTCCCGGATTTATGCCGGCCCAGCCATTCAAACCGCTGCGGGCCTTCGCAAAATGCTTTTGCCGTTAAAGCATCGAGCTTTTTCTCTACGAATTCGTTGTCCCCTCCGCTAATATCTTCGACGGCAAGTTTCAGGAACTCATCACGGGTATAACCGTACATTTCACAGGCGGTCGGATTGGTATCGAGAATAACCCGGGTTATCGGATCATGCAGAAATATCGCTTCATTAACCCCTTCGAAAATCGCTTTATACCCGGCATAGGAAATCGCCAATTCCGCCTCAAAACTTTTGATGTCGGTCGTATCGAGATCAAAGCAAAATACCCCGGTTATTTTTTCCTGGACAATATACGGGAACATCGTAGAGTACATGGTCCGCACGTGTCCGTTTTTAGTGATTATTTTTCCTTCCCTCGGTGCCGTCGCTTTTTTCGTCGAGTATACCATTTCCAGCTGCTGCAAAAAAATCTCTTTGTCCGCCGCGGGTAAGATCAATTCACCGAGCAGCCTCCCCCGCGCTTCTTTAGCTGTATAACCATAGGTCAGTTCCGACCCCCGGTTCCAATAAAAAATCCTCCCCGCATGGTCGAATCCCTGGATCGGAAGAGTGGTTGTCGATTCGGTCAATAATTCAAAATAGGAAATGATCTTTTTCAGGCTTTTTCGGTGTAAGAAGAGGTAGTATTGACCGCTTACCCCAAGGGAAAATCCGATAAGAATGGAGATTGCTATTACTACTTCGATCATTATCCCCTCTGTGAGTGGCGTTACATAGCTTCGTCTAGTATTATAGAACTCTTGGGGCAGAAAGCAAGACATTTTCGGATCAGGATTGCCCTCAGGATTGCCCTTGATACGACGCTTCGCTAAGGGAAAAAGTGAGGAAACCGGATCACAAGACGTCCCGCCGCGGCGGGTTCCCGAAGCTGCGCCCTATGAGGCAGCTTCATTCGGAACAATGCTATCGAGCGGCGAGAACCGAACAGCAGATATTATTGCGCGGGTATTTCGCGATCGGATGTTTTTTTCAGTACGTTTACCAGCTTCATTTTATCTTCTTCTTTCCCCCACCAGGAAAACCGCACGCCGATTTCATATTTATGAGTATCGGTCTTTCTAATCCGCACGATCCGCCCGCAAATATCTCCGATATTCAGAGTATCTCCGAGCCGGAGGGTCAACTGCACTAAAGAATCCGCCGGCAAATGGTCATCACTATCGAATGAAATTCCGCCCAGGCTGACATCGCGCAGCAGCTTGCTCCCCCGCGCGCGGGATTCAGCCATCAAGGTAAAATCAACCAACCGGTAATCCGCACCGGCCTGGTTGAAAGTCATTCGGCGATAGTTTCTGCGTTCATTTGGATTGTCCATAGCTTTTTTTCACAATTAAAATAGTCTTTAATAAATCTTCAAAAAAAATAAATTTGTTTCTTTGTTCCCCGTCCTTCGGTATTTGTCTCCCTATTTCTTATTCCTAACAAACGACGCGAAGGGGCATCCCTCGATTTTATTTTCTCTCTAAAATCCGCACTAGATCGCCGACTCGATTAATTGCGCTAAAACATTCATCCCCAACCGGGCCGCTTCCGGCGCGGGAAAATCGGCTATCGTCACAGGATTCTCCGGAAAAGTATTCTTCTTTTGGGCCGGTTCTTCCGAGGGCAGCGCTTCTGTATTATTCGTATTGTTCACAACTCCGGCCAAATTCGCCACCAGCGATGCCAGTTCTTCGCGGATCGCCACCGGAATATCGCGTCGCTCCATATAGTGATTGACATAATCAACCAGCGATTTGGTTCCGTAGTTGTGCTTTGATAAATCATTCAGGGCCTGCGCCGAGGCAAACCGTAATTCATTCACCGGAACATTCAGCCCGGCCACGAGATTTTGAAAAGCACCCGGCCGGACGTCATCTGTTTTTGCCTTACCGGGATCGATCGCCGCCATTGCCGATAGCAATGCCAATACTAAACCTTGGTTATCGGGAACCCCGGATTTCTCCAACTCCAACGTTATCTCGTTGAGAATGCCGCTGAAAGCCGCCTGCAGCGCAAGTTTATTGATCAGGACCGGAACAATGCTCTCCCCAAAACTCTGGAGAGTTCCGTTACCAATACCGCTTTCCATCAACGCCGGAGACACATGTTTCAAGAATACTCCAAAAGTCTTAAGTTTAGCTTGCCTGTCAAGTGAGGCTAAAGAAATAGTGATCTGGGGCGCTACCTCCAAAGCAGCTTGCTCGGCACTCTGCCTCGTCAGGCCATATGACACCAACTCCTCACTAATTATCGATATCACCGTATTTTTGTTAATACCGCGCGCAACAGGCAATTGATTAATAAGCGCGTTATAGATCGGGATTTCATATTCTCTGGCAATAGGTAAAAGCCGGCTGCGTACTTCGGTAATAAACGCGTTCCGGTCATCAAGCTTGTTTTTCCCGGCCAAAACCATTAAAATCCAGGAAAGTTTCGACACCAGGTCCTTATCAACCCGAATCGGACTAGCCGAATTATTCTGTTTGTTATAGTCGGTTAATGCCTGACGCACAACGGCAACCATCACCGGATTGTTCTTATCCAACGCTCCATTCATTTGACTATTAACTGCGTTATTAACCCTATCGTAAATCCCCCGGGCAATATGCCGAGGGCTTGTTTCCAACGCATCCCGGAAAATCGGCTCGAACACTTCCACGCGCTGCTGCCGGGCATTCAATTCCCGGCCCATTGCGCTGATAATCGCCGACCGCTCGGCCAAATTCGCCTGCTGATAAAAATCCCGCAGTTTCGTCGTGTCCCCGGTTTTGATCGCCTGGTTCACTAACCGCA
>JAQULA010000146.1 GCA_028718845.1 Candidatus Omnitrophota bacterium | reverse complement strand
TATTGCGGAAAAACAGTCGTGCTGTTAGGCGCGCCCGGCCAATTACCGCCGACCGCGGTGTTCAAAATAATATAAAACCGTTCCTGCGGGATATGTCCGGAGGTTGTACAGCGCAGAACGCCGTCCACATACCAGCGCAGCCGGTCCGGGTCCCATTCCACGGCAAAGGTGTGAAATCCGGCGGAAAAATCCGGCCCGGTATACATTTTCCCGTAATGCTGGACCGCCGGCCATTGCCCCCAATGCACGGTCATGAATACCGTGCGCGGAGAATGCCCGATCAGTTCCATAATATCGATTTCCGGAGGCCATTTCCCGCTTATCGGCAGCATCCAGTGCGCCGGCCAGATCCCCTGCCCCTTGGGTAAGCGCGCCCGGATTTCGATGCGACCGAATTTTTGGCTGAATCTCCCTTTGGTTTCCACAAGGCCTGAGGTATAGTCGCGCCCGCCCTTTTCCCGCTCCCGGCTTCTCAGCGTCAATAGGCCGTCATGCACGTACACTTCGTCCGGAGAATAGTACTGCAGTTCATTGTTTTTCACTAAAGCGGCATCTTCCGCGCGCCACTTGGCCGGATCCATGGCATTGCCGTTGAATTCATCCTGCCAAACCAAATGCCACCCGGGTTTGTCCAGGTTCTTCCCCGGCTCGGCCCGGCCGGTCACGCAACCGGCAATCAGAATGAACAATCCCATCAATATCCATTGGTTTTTGCGCATAGACCCCTTTTTTATAGTGCTATTGTACCATAACCCGGCGCAGAGAAAAAGCCCGGTCCGGCCCGTACCTTGATTTTCCCGAGAACATATGCTATTGTAAGTCATTGAAGCACGGCGGAAAGTACCCTGCTCCCCCGTGGTAAGGGGCAAAAGGTTGGAAGACGAGAGTTTGACATAAATGCGGAACGTTGCGGGAAAAACCGTTGCTGTCCCGGAATAAAAATATAAGTGTTTGCCGGAGGAGTGGCTGAGTGGTCGTCCGCCGGGTGGACGCAAAGAAGTGGCCCGCGGCGAGATCCGCCACCGGAAGCATCCGGAAATGTTCTTGGCGGAAAAGCGGCGGTCTTGCGCAGCGAACGCAGTGAGCGAAGTCCCGCAGTTTTGTTCCGCTAATGCGGAACGTTGCGGGAAAAACCGTTGCTGTCCCGGAATAAAAATATAAGTGTTTGCCGGAGGAGTGGCTGAGTGGTCGAAAGCGGCGGTCTTGAAAACCGTTGTGGCCGTAAGGTCACCGTGGGTTCGAATCCTACCTCCTCCGCCAGAAATAAAACCCCCTTTCGGGGGTTTTTATTTCTGAGAAGCGCCGGGCAAGGCAACCCGCCGCGTTAAGTCTAAACTTTTCAGTCGGTGTTTATCCCCGGTCGCGAAGGATTTCACTTTTTCCTTTTTCCTTCGGCCTTTCTTTGTTATACTGGTTGCAAATGGGGGAATGCTATGGATGGTCATAAAAACACATTTGCCGATGAGTCCCATTCTGCGGACGAAAAGATCGCCGCCCAGCTTGCCGGACATCTGTTCGCGATGATCAAAGCCGCACACCTATATCCCAAGGGGCACCAAATGCTCCTGCAGGTAATCGAAAAATTCCTCAATTACCTCAATTATGTGCTCGGGGAAAAACAAATTGCAACGTTCAAGATTTTCAACGATGATTTATTTGTTTTGGACGAACCGCTCGACCCGCAAAAAATAGTCGGGATCGGCGATTTCGTGGAAGAACTCCAGAAACGCTATATCCGCCAGATAATTTTCAATCCCGGGGCCACATTATCCGATCTCAATATATTCATAGAGCTGCTGCGCACGCCGCCGGAAAGTATTGAACCGCTCGGGGGGTCATCGAAGATCGTCGAACACGCCGGGGCTCAGGGCATCCGCATCATCGAGTATTATTTCCGCCGGCATGGATCCCTGGATCAAGAGCGGCTGCTGAACCTCACCCACAGCGAAATATTCCGTTTTTTTACCGATGATACGCTGACCGAGCTCGATATCGAACAAACGCGAATTCTGTATGAATTACTCAAGGAATCGTCGCTCATTTGCGCTCTGCTCAAAATCGCCGCGCAATATCTCATGCGCAACAATACCGTCATCGCGGAAAGCGAAATTATCGTGACGATCCTTAAAAAGATCCGTCAGGCGGTAACCGCGAAAAATTTTTCCGAAGAAAGCGAAATCAAAACGATCCTGACCGATATTGTCGCTTCATTCGACAAGCAGGACCTGTTTAATCTGGTCTTTGAACAGCCGAACGATGAGATCCTGGAGTATACCGACGCGGCCGCGTTGCTTTCCGGGCAGCTGGACTCGACTAAAACCGCGGAATTGCTCGCGGAAAAATTCGCCAACGCGCCCAAACACACTTCGATCATCGAACACACCAAGAACATCCTTAACCGCTTATTTATCGACCGCAAGGCGTTTCTTACCTTCCTGCCGATTTTTAAAGAAAAACTGCAAAACGCGATCCCGTACGCCGACAAAACCAAAAAAATCCTGAATGATATCTGCAATGCGTTCGCGCCCGGGTTTTCGCTGGATGAAGACATCGACCTTTCCCTGGGAACCATTTCCGAAGGAGAAAAAAGCGACATTGTCGCCGGATTGGCGATGCTCAAGGCCGTACACATCGAAAAAACGGCGCTGGAAACCGCGATCGGCAAATATGATGAGGCCGGGGCTTACACGGCCACGCTGCAAAAGCTATTGGAAGTCGAAACCGATCTCCTCGCGTTTCAGCAAATACTGAAAAAATTAGTGCTGGCAAACCAGGCCCTGCTGAACAAAGACAACTTCGACGCCGGCATCGCAATATTCTTGTTTTTTCACCAGCAAATTTCCGGGGAATCAAACATCAAGCAGGAGTATCGTCAAATCATTATCGAAGCCTGCGCGGATACTTCCCCCCTGTTGCTGGAAAAACTGTTCGCGCATATCCTGTTTAATGTCGATGCCGATCGCTGCGCCCGGCTGTTCGAACAGCTGTTCGATCTTTTAGGCCAGCAGTGCCCGGCGCTGCTGCTAAAAAGTTTCGCGCGCGAAGAGCATCTTCCGAAAAAAAATTTTGTCAGCGGGTTCCTTTCGACGCACTACACCCCGGACATCCTGTCTTTCTCTCCGGACTTAAGCACCGAACCGGCGGAAAATCTCATGCGTATTATCGACTTGTTCCGCGGCATCGACAATGACGATGTCCTGGCCGTGTTCTGGAAAATAACTTTTCACGACAACGCCCGGCTATCGCACCGCGCGCTGGCGCTCATCGCCGAACGGCCGACATCCATGGCGTTGAAAATACTCCTGCAGGCGATAAAACATCCAAACCTGCCCCTGCGGATAGCGGCCATCGAATACCTGGCCCAATACCCTTACAAAATAACCCAGGAAACCCTGGTGCCGATCGCGCGGGGACAATCCGATGGCGCCAATAACGACATTCGCATCGCCGCGATAAAATCGCTCGCGAAGCTCAATTCGACAGCGGCAAAAACAGTGCTTCAGGAAATCCTTAAAAAGAAGCGCTTTCTGTTTTTCCCGATCGAGCCGAAACCGCTGCGTATCGCCGCGAAAGAACAGCTGCGCCTGCTAACGCAAGGATAAGACTATGGATCATTTGGCCCTGAAAAACCTGGTTAAAAATTTCGTAAAAAACTTTTCATTATTGTTCTCGGAGAGTTCTTTATACCCCCCGCAACATCCCAATGTCATCGCCCAGACCAAACAAACATTTTCCTCTCTGCAAACCATCCTGGAGCAAGCGGAGGAATTGTTTATCGATATCCGGGAGGGCCAATTCGTCTTTTCCGGTATTCCTTTATATGAACTGCGCCACACCGTGGAAAAAACCGTACAAATGCTGGAAATGAAAGATATCAAAACTTTTTGTTTTAAAAAAAGCATTACCCCCCAGCAGCTGGCCAGGATGATCGGACTGATCCTGGATAAATCCCGGGCCCTTAACGCGGAGGGGCTGCAAAAAGCGCTCGCCAAGGAAGGAATTACTTCTATCGTTATCGAACGGGAAAAGTCCGCATCAAAGGACGCCGAATCGGAACATTTGGCCCCGGCCACGGTTTACGGCAGCAGCGTCGAGGCCAACAAGCTTTTGTACAACTCGCTGCAGACCAGCAATATCTTACCCATGGACATCGTGGATAAGGTCGCACAGGACATAACCGAAATGATCGCCACCGACAGCACCTCCAGCCTGGTCCTTACCTCGCTGCGCAACTATGACGAATACACCTTTACCCATTCGGCCAATGTCGCCATTCTCTCCGTAGCCGTCGGGACCACTTTTATCAATTCTCCCGCTTTATTACAGCGGCTCGCCCGGGCCGCGTTGCTGCACGATATCGGCAAGACTAAAATCCCCTTGCGCATTCTCAATAAATCGGAAAAACTTACCGACGATGAATGGCAAATCATGAAAAATCACGCGATTTGGGGAGCCCAAATCCTGGAACAGCAAAGCAGTTGCGACGCGCTGGCGATTCTCATCGCCGCACAGCACCACATGAAATACGATCTCAGCGGATATCCGGTAATGTCCGGAGTTGCCCAGTTACACCCCTTATCCCTGGTAGTCAATATTTGCGACGTATACGACGCGATCACCAGCAAACGGCCGTATAAAAATCCGTTGCCCCCGGACAAGGCGCTGGCAATCATGCTGCGTTTGCTTGGCTGTGATTTTGACCCGCATTTCTTTAAAATTTTCATTCAAATGATGGGTATTTATCCGCCGGGGTCCCTGGTCCGGCTGAATACCATGGAAATCGCCATTACCCGGCGCGTGCATCCGAATGCTTTATTGCTTCCGGAAATTAAAATCATCATGGACGCGAGCGGAGCCATTCTTAATCCTCCGCTGTTTATTGA
>JAQULA010000145.1 GCA_028718845.1 Candidatus Omnitrophota bacterium | reverse complement strand
CGTCAAACACTTCTTTTTTCTTGTCCGCCAATTCCTTGAACCGGACAAACGCCTGCTCCAGCTGTTGCGCGCTGAGCTGAAATCCGAGCTGGCCCAGGCGCTCGGAAAGCGCGTGCCGTCCGGAATGTTTTCCCAATACCAATCCTTCCCCGGAAAAACCGACATCCTCCGGACGAATGATCTCATAGGTCTGGCGCTTCTTGAGCACGCCGTCCTGATGAATCCCGGACTCGTGCCGGAAGGCGTTGCCGCCGACGATCGCCTTGTTCGGGGCAACCACGAACCCGGTCAGCTTACTGACCAGTCGGCTGGTTTTATAGATCTCTTTGGTCCTGATCCCGGTGGTCACATTTTTAAAATGATCTTTGCGCGTACGCAGGCTCAGGATAATTTCTTCCAAAGCGGCATTGCCGGCGCGTTCGCCGATGCCGTTTATCGTACATTCCACCTGTCCGGCGCCGTTGTTAACCGCGGCCAGAGAATTAGCCACGGCCAGGCCCAGGTCGTTGTGGCAGTGCACGGCAATCACCGCTTTACGAATATTCGGAACTTTATTACAGATCAACCGGATCAGATTTCCGAACTCATCCGGCTGGGCATACCCGACCGTATCCGGGATATTCACGGTAGTGGCTCCGGCCTTGATCACCGTTTCCACGACCCGGAACAGAAATTCCGGTTCGGTGCGCGAGGCATCTTCCGGAGAAAACTGCACGTTATCGGTAAAATTTCGGGCATAGCGCACCGCCGATTCGGCGATTTTCAGGATCTCGCTTTCGGCTTTTTTAAGCTTATACTGCATGTGGATCTTGGACGTCGCCAGAAACACATGGATCCGGCGCTGCGCCGCCGGCTTTAATGCCTCGGCCGCGGCCTCGATATCCTTGGGCAAAGACCGCGCCAAACCGCAGATCACCGCGCCTTTGACCTCGCGGGCAATACGTTGAACCGAATCGAAATCCCCCGGAGATGAGACCGGAAATCCCGCTTCGATAACGTCAACTCCCAGGCGCACCAGCTGCTGGGCAACCTCGAGCTTTTCCTGATCGCTCAGGCTCGCACCCGGCGCCTGCTCTCCGTCACGCAGTGTGGTATCGAATACGATAATCCTTCTTCCCGCCATACCCTTTTCCTCAGACTTCTTTGGAATCGATCCATTTCATCATTTTGCGCAGCTTCCGGCCGACCACTTCGATGGGGTGGTTTTTACCTTCTTCTTCCATGCGGGTAAAATTCTTTTTCCCGTTCTTACATTCATCCAGCCATTCTTTGGCAAACGTACCGTCCTGCACTTCTTTGAGTATTTTCTTCATTTCTTTCTTAGTCTGGTCGGTAACAATCCGCTTGCCGCGGGTCAGGTCGCCGTATTCGGCGGTATTGGAAACCGAATAGCGCATATAACTGAGACCGCCCTGATAGAACAGATCGACGATCAGCTTCAATTCGTGCATACATTCAAAGTAGGCGATCTCCGGCTGATACCCGGCTTCGATCAGCGTTTCAAATCCCCTGGTCACCAGCTCGGATACCCCGCCGCAGAGCACGACCTGCTCTCCGAATAGATCGGTTTCGGTTTCTTCCTGAAACGTGGTTTCGATAATACCCGCCCGCGCTCCGCCGATGCCTTTGCCGTAGGCCAAAGCAATGTCCTTGGCCTTGCCGGTAGCATCCTGAAAAACCGCCACCAGACAGGGCACGCCGCCGCCTTTGACATACTCGCTGCGCACCAAGTGGCCCGGCCCTTTGGGCGCGATCATGAACACATCGATATTTTTCTCCGGAATAATCTGCTTAAAATTGATATTGAACCCGTGTGAAAACATGATCGCCTTGCCCGCGGTCAGATTCGGCTTGATCTCCTTGGAATACAATCCCGCCTGGTATTCATCCGGCACTAAAATCTGGATGATATCCGCTTTCTTGGTCAACTCCGCCGCGCTCATCGGCGTAAATTTATGCGACACCGCCAGCTGGTAATTCGGCGTGTCTTTAATATCGGAAACAATCACCTGGACCCCGGAATCACGCAGGTTCTGCGCCTGGGCATGCCCCTGGCTGCCGTAACCGATAATTCCCACCACTTTGTTTTTCAGTAAATCCAAATTCGCGTCCTTTTCATAATACACTTTTGCCGCCATTTGATTCCTCCCTTTCGTTTTATCCGCGTACTTTATGCAATAATGTGGTCAATTCTTCTTCATCAAGCGTGTGCTTTAAGGCCTCTTCAAATGAAATCTTTCCGCTGCTTACCAGATCGCACAGCGATTGATTCATCGTGCACATCCCATGGCGTCTGCCGGTCTGGATCAGGGAATAAATCTGATGTACCTGGTTCTCCCGGATCAAATTCTGGATCCCCGGGATAACCGTCATGATTTCCAATGCCAGAGAACGCCCTTCTCCGCGCACCTGCGGGATAAGCTGCTGGACCATGACCCCGATCAGCACCAGGGACAACTGCACGCGCACCTGCTGCTGCTGATGCGCGGGAAATACATCGACGATCCGGCTGATCGAATTCACGGCGCTGCCGGTATGCAACGTCGCGAAGATCAGATGCCCGGTTTCCGCCAGGGTCAATGCCGCCTGGATCGTTTCCAGATCGCGCATCTCCCCGATCTCCACGATATCCGGATCCTGGCGAAATACGTGTTTTAGCGCTTCCTGAAAGGAAAGCGTGTCGCTGCCGAGCTGGCGCTGGTTAATCGTGCATTTCTGGTGTTTATGCAGATACTCGATCGGGTCCTCGATACAAATAATATGCGCCCGGCGCCGCTTATTGATATAATCGATGATTGCCGCCTGGGTGGTTGATTTTCCGCTGCCGGTAGCGCCGGTGATCAGCACCAGGCCATTGGGTTTATCGGCATAGTCCTTGACTACCTCCGGCAACCCCAGCTCTTCAATCGTCGGGACCACAAACGGGATCACCCGCGCGGCCATGGCGATCGAACCGCGCTGATAATAAACATTGATCCGGAACCGGCTGACATCCTGGATCCCGCAGGAAAAATCCAGCTCTTTTCTTTCTTCAAACCATTTGATCTGCGCCGCGGTTAACAGGCTATAAGCCAATTTCTCGATCATCTCCGGGGTCAGCGACTCCAGATCGGTATAAGAAAGCTGTCCGCCGATACGTAACTGCGGCGGGATACCGACGGTAAGATGCAAATCGGACGCCCCCCGTTCCACAATCATCCGCAGCAACTGTTCCATCTCAACCATAGCACATCTCCTTTAAAACCGCCGCCGGGTTATTTCGCAATCGCGATTCTTCCGGTACGCACTAATTCGGTAACCCCGAACCCGCCTACCGCGTCCAACAAATCACTTACCTGCGCTTTTGCCCCCACGGCCTGGATCACCGCCGTTTGCTTGTCAAACGACAACACCTCGGCGGGGAATTTCCTCAACCGGGCCGTCAATTTCTGACGGGTAATACCGGCGGTTTTTAGTTTTATCAACACCAGTTCACGTTCGAAGAAATCTTTTTTGGTCAGGTCCTGCACGCTGACAACATCAATGAGCTTGTGCAGCTGTTTCTTTATCTGTTCCAGGATTCGATCATCCTTCGCGTCGACAATGATCGTCATACGAGACATAGTCGGGTCATGGGTTTCCCCCACGGCCAGGGAATCGATATTAAATCCGCGCGCACTGAATAACCCGGATATACGCGCCAGCACGCCGGGTTTATTTTCAACCAACGCGTAAATTGTATGTTTCATGGTTTAACTCCTTTTTTCTTACACGAATCAACACGAATCTAACACGAATGGACACGAATAATTCGTGAGAATTCGTGTGTAATTCGTGGAATTCGTGCGTCAGGCCATCCCGCCGATCATGCGGTTGATCGCTTCGCCGGCAGGAACCATGGGAAACACATTGGCTTCTTCCTCAACCACAAAATCAAGCATCACCACATTCGGCGTAACCAGCGCCTCCTGCAAAGCCTTTTCCACATCGGCTTCCTTGGTTACCCGGATACCGACCGCACCGTAACTTTCGGCTAATTTTACGAAATCCGGACTGATCATCGTAGTCTGGGCATAACGATGATTATAAAAAAGCTCCTGCCACTGCCGGACCATGCCCAGGTATCCGTTATTAAGAATGGCAATCTTCACGTTGATCTTATTTGCCACCGCCGTAGCCAATTCCTGGATATTCATTTGTATCGAACCGTCGCCGGCAATATCGAACACAATCTTGTCCGGACGGCCGAGCTTGGCCCCGATCGCCGCGGGAAACCCATAACCCATGGTTCCCAATCCGCCGGAAGAAATCCAGGTGCGCGGTTTAGTAAAAGTGTAATATTGGGCCGACCACATCTGGTTCTGGCCGACTTCGGTGCAGATAATCGCGTCACCTTTGGTAACCTTATAGATCTGCTCCACCACATATTGCGGCCGGATCTTTTTTCCCACCGCCGGATATTTTAACGGATAGCGTTTTTTCCAGTCGACAACACGTTTAAGCCATTCCTGCGTGTTCGGCCGCGCCACGATCTTGTTCAATTCCACCAGGCCGTTGCGCGCGTCACAAACCACCGGAACATGCACCCGCACATTTTTGCTGATCGCCGTCGGATCGACATCAATATGAATAATCTTCGCCTCCGGGGCGAACTGGTCGATCCGGCCGGTTACCCGGTCGTCAAAACGCGCGCCCACGGCAATGATCAGATCGCTTTCCATGATCGCATGATTGGCCGATACCGTCCCGTGCATTCCGAGCATACCCAGAGAAAGTTCATGGTCTCCCGGAAAAGCGCCCAGACCCATCAGCGTGGTAGTTACCGGCGCCTTGATCTTAACCGCCAGTTCCAGCAAAGCATCATGCGCTCCGGAAATAATTACCCCGCCGCCGGCATAGATCACCGGCCGTTTGCTTTTCGCAATCAGCTGTGCCGC